>JAJQAO010000028.1 GCA_021203775.1 Phascolarctobacterium sp. | reverse complement strand
GACATATTTTTGTCACAGATGCGTGTTATAGTTAAATAAAAGTATCACTAATGTAAATATAAAGGAGTTGATATCATGCTACGCAAGGTATTAATAACCATGCTACTAATAACTGCCCCTGTTTTTGCCTTTACAGAAAGAATACACATTTCAAAACCAGTCTTAGGCAATCCTGCCATATATTTAGCTGCTCCAACTTCTACTCCAAGATCTGCCGTAAAACAGCCTCCCCACAGTGCTCCTCCTCCAGTTTGGCACAGGCGTTCTGAAATAGAAACCCGCCGTGCGGGGGAGCGAATTGACCGAACTGCTGACAGACAGCTTGAAAAAACAAGAGAAATGCAGAGAAGGCAGGAAGAACAACGCAAATAAAACCAAAATACCATCGTCTGATCAAAATCAGCGATGGTATTTTTAATTTCCTATACTATTAATTTACTATTTATTCTATCCAGAATTTCTGTCTTTACCTCAATGCTTAGATTGGAAAATTTGACAGGCAATAACGGTGTGTTTTTAAACCCCCCTAAAGACTTCCCCATCCAAACAATGCTTTCCCATCGCCCATTTTTAAAGCCAGACCGAGGAAATATTCCAAGCGTTGTATAGCCCAAAGACTTATGAAATTCAATACTTCCCTCATTATTTGCAGTAATACAGGCATAAAGGTTTTTCATATGCTGCAGGGTAAGAAACTCCTCCAGAACAGTATATAAAATTCTGCCCAGACCTTTTCCCTGGGCCGCAGGAACAATATAAATAGTCGTTTCCACATCCCATTTATAAGCTTCTCTCTCCAGATATCTGTGCGCATAAGCATAGCCCACGGGTATACCTTCCTTTTCACATAAAATGTAGGGGTAATCCGTGCTTATAGACCTTATCCGCTGTGAAAATTCCTCGAAAGATGGCACTATATATTCAAAAGAAATTGAAGTCTCCAGTACAAAGGGTCTATAAATTTCCAGCAGTGCTACCGCATCGGCCACATTAGCCTGTCTTATTAAATAATTCCCCATTTTTTACTTGCGCTCCACGTAAACTTCAAACATCCTATTCCATGGCAAAGTGAAGCTATAGTTATTTGCAGTTTCGCCCATCAGCGGCTGAGAAATTTCTACAATTTTGCTGGTAATTTTATCCTGAGCCGCAATTTTTTCATCTTCACTCAGTCCACTGTTTGGCCAGTGGTTAGGCCATATAAGTTCCTTATAGACCTGCATACGTACATTTGCCTGGTAGGCCCAATCATCAAAATAACGCACATCTAGTAATTCTTTTTTATAATCCCCCGCAAATATTTCGTGGAGTATTCCTTGTGCCAAGGCGTAGCCAAAGGAATTGCCTGCCGTATTCCAGCCACTGTATGCTGCAAGCTTATAGGAGATACCTTTATCGAATATTTCGGTAATCAGTGCATTATCCGCACCATTGCCATATTTTATATCAGCTATGGCAATAGCCTGCTCATTTTTAATAAACTCTCCCACTGTATCAATAAATTTAGTTAGTTCTGCCGTTTTGGTATAATTATTTACGGCATCTGATGCATCTGCAGTAATTCCATTATAAGGAGTATTTACAGCTACCGTAAGATCGGCGTTTTTCACGTTTCGTACAGGAACTGCCCCCGCCGCGTAAATATGATGGGTCGTACTTACGGCAACAGTATCATCTTCATATGATGGAACCGTAGAACCGCCTTTGCCTGGAGCATAAACGACGTTTACAAGCGGGATCTTTTGCAATAACTTATTGGAGGCACGACATAAAAGAAGCATCCCCAGCTGATCCGCCCCAGAAAAGAACCTGATTTTTTCTTTCGGCAGTTCATTAACAAGAATTTCCATATTCCGGGCTTCCCTATGAGCCTGAGAATAAGGGGCCGTATCATCACGACCGATTAAAAGATAATCGAAATCTCCGCTTTCAACACCGTGTAACAGCAGTTCTGTTGTTTTAATATTATTACCTCGGCGGGTATACATGTCATCAAGCACGGGCTTTGGGATTTCTTTTCTCAATTCCGCAAGTTCGTGTACTTCCTTCCGTTTTATGTTTTTGGCTTCAAGTTTATCTTCAAGAGCACCCAGCTTAAACAGCTTCTGACCCCATTCCTCATAGTACGCAGGTTCTACTGGAGCGCCGCTCATCTTCGGCGACCGCATAATGGTAGTGAAGATATAAATAAGTCTGTCACCCGATTTTTCCCTAAGATCAACAAGTCTCTGTGCCCTCTCCTTTAAAGTATCAAGGGGAATTTCGTGGGTTCTTGACTCCACCAGTCCACCATAAATCAAGGCATCAGATGCGGCCACGATGGCAAGAGATTCGGGCGCATTTTCCTCCAACCAGCCAAAAAGCTGTTCCGCATCAGCACCCTTTTCAGCTCCAGCAATGATATCTCTTGGCGGGATTTTTACATCCCAGCCTGCTGCTTGCATGGTCTGAACCGTGTAATCCAAAGATACTGGCCTGTTATCTATGGGTATATATAAAATTGTCCCTCCGGCTGCCAAAACAGTACTGCTTAAAGCAATCCCTGCTAAAAACAGTAAAACGCGAACTAGTTTCATTGCTTCACTTCTTTCTTAAAAAGCACAATTATTTAGGATAATTACTGCTGGCATTTTCCTTTAAAAGGACATCATGTGCTCCGCCTTCAACAAGGGATGTTGCAGATACAAGTGTCAGTTTGGCCTTTTTCTGCAGTTCTGGAATATTTAATGCACCGCAATTGCACATGGTGGAACGCACTTTATTCAATGTCAGGGTTACGTTATCCTTTAAAGGCCCGGCATAGGGCACATAGGAATCTACCCCTTCCTCAAAGGAAAGTTTAGATGCGCCACCCATATCATAACGCTGCCAGTTGCGGGCGCGGTTTGAGCCTTCTCCCCAGTACTCTTTCATGTAGCTACCGTTGATACTCACCTTATTTGTCGGACTTTCATCAAAACGTGCGAAATAACGGCCGAGCATGAGAAAATCTGCTCCCATGGCCAGTGCCAGCGTCATATGGTAATCATAAACTATGCCTCCATCAGAGCAGATGGGCACGTAAATTCCAGTTTCTTTAAAATATTCATTACGGGCTTTAGCCACTTCTATAACGGCGGTAGCCTGTCCGCGGCCTATACCTTTTTGTTCACGCGTAATACAGATGGAGCCTCCGCCAATGCCAACTTTTACAAAATCGGCACCTGCTTCTGCCAGAAAACGGAATCCTTCGGCATCGACAACATTACCAGCACCTATTTTAACACTAGCCCCGTATTTTTTACGAATCCAATCAAGAGTAAGTTTCTGCCAAGCACTGTAGCCTTCGGAAGAATCTATGCAAAGAACATCAGCTCCTGCCTCAAGAAGTGCTGGAACCCGCTCTGCATAATCACGTGTATTTATGCCGGCACCTACAATATGCCTTTTTTTAGAATCTAAAAGCTCTAGAGGATATTCCTTATGGGAAGCATAATCCTTGCGGAATACGATATATAACAAACGGCCGTCATCATCAAGGATGGGCAGAGTATTTATCTTATTTTCCCATATGATATCATTGGCTTCCTGCAGAGTAGTATTTTTGCCAGCCACCACCATTTGATCCACTGGCGTCATAAATTCGCTTACCTTAAGATCCAGACTCATGCGACTGGGGCGGTAATCACGGCTGGCAACGATACCTTCCAACTTGCCGTTTACGGTACCGTCTGAAGTCACCGCCACAGTTGAATGTCCAGTAAGTTTCTTTAAGGCAAGTATATCTGCCAGTGTGCTGTCGGGGCGGATATTGGAATCACTACTTACAAACCCAGCACGATGGCTTTTAACGCGAGCAATCATGGCCGCTTCATCTTCAACAGACTGAGACCCGTAAATAAAGGAAATACCGCCTTCCTTAGAAAGAGCAATAGCCATATTTTCACCGGAAACAGACTGCATAATGGCAGATACCAAGGGAATATTCATTGTAATGGCAGACTCTTCTCCTTTTTTGAATTTTACCAAAGGAGTGCGCAAATCTACATTATCAGGAATACATTCTTCTGAAGAATAGCCTGGTACCAAAAGGTATTCGCTGAATGTATGTGCTGGCTTATCATAATAAAACGCCATCGCTTATCACCTCTCCAACTTTACATTTTGTATATTTTATCTCTTTAAAGCTCTCCAAGCAATATCTTTTCTATAAAAACTTTTATTAAATGTGATTTTTCTTACTGCATCATACGCCAAATCGCGAGCGATTAATATACTATCGCCAGTTGCCGTAACTCCAAGCACTCGTCCACCAGCAGTTAAAATTTTTCCATCTTTCTCCATCGTTCCTGCATGAAATATCACAGCATCTTTCATATTTTCTGCTTCTTTAAGGCCTTTAATTTCCTTCCCAGTTTCATAACTTCCCGGGTATCCCCCAGATGCCATAACAACACATACAGCACATTGATTCCACCACTTAACCTCCATACGATCTAGACTTCCAGTAGCGCATCCCAGCATAATTTCCGCAAGGTCGCTTTTTAAAAGCGGCAGAATAACCTGAGTTTCCGGATCGCCGAAACGACAGTTAAATTCAACTACTTTGATGTCACTGCCCTTAATCATAAGACCAGCATAGAGGCATCCTTGATAAGGCGTCCCTTCTTCTGCCATAGCAGCAACCACTGGTTTTAAAATCTGTTCCGTTGCTTTTGCACGCAGAATACTTGTCATAACGGGAGCCGGAGCATATGTCCCCATACCACCGGTATTTGGTCCCTCATCACCATCAAAAACCCTTTTATGATCCTGAGCGGCAATCATTGGAACCACTGTCTTCCCATCTGTAAAAGCAAGCAGTGACGCTTCCTCTCCTTCCATATATTCTTCTATGACAACGGACGCACCGGCTTCGCCGAATTTCTGATCCCCCATTATTTCATCTATTGCGTCTAGAGCTTCCTTTTCCGTCATGGCAACGACCACGCCTTTACCTGCCGCAAGCCCGTCAGCTTTTACAACTATGGGCGCACCTTTTTCTTTTATATATGCTTTAGCCGTTTCCAGATCGCCGCAAATTTTAAAAAAGGCGGTAGGAATACCATATTTCGCCATTATTTCCTTGGCAAAAGCCTTAGAACCTTCAAGGCGGGCAGCAGCTTTTGATGGTCCGAAAATTGGAAGTCCGCGGCGTTTAAATACATCAGCAATGCCTTCAACCAGGGAAGCCTCTGGCCCTACCACCGTAAGATCAATACTCTCTTCTTCTGCATAATCGGCAAGGCTTTCAAGATCATTAATCTTTAATGCCACACAGGAACATTTTTTTATCTGCCCGATGCCAGGATTTCCTGGTACGGCAAATATTTTTTCCACCTTAGGGCTTTGGGCAAGTTTCCATGCCAAGGCATGTTCCCTGCCACCACCGCCGATAAGTAAAATTCTCATATAATTTCCCTCGCTTAAGATAAGATTTTCTTCAAATAGCTGCTGATCATAGCGTCATATTCAGACGTATGGGTAAAAGCTTCAAGTGCCAGTTCCTTCCTAGTCCTTTCATCAACACCACCTGTTTTCTTCAGCATAGCCATAAGACTTTCATATCGTCTGGGATAAGTAACGATAACCACATCTCTAAAGTTTTTGGCGGCCGCGCGGACCATTGCAGGTCCACCAATATCAATATTTTCAATGGCCTCTGCTTCCGTTACTCCCTCTTTAGACACAGTTTCACGGAAAGGATAAAGATTCACCACCACAAGATCAATCGGCGCTATACCATGTTCTTTTAACGCAGCCATATGCTCCTTCTTGGCACGTACGGCAAGAATACCTCCGTGAATCTTCGGGTTTAGGGTTTTAACGCGGCCGTCCATAATTTCAGGAAATCCTGTAACGTCACTCACGTATGTAACAGGGATACCAGCTTTCTTTATTGCCTGCATGGTACCACCGGTAGAAATAATTTCCACTCCGTTTTCATGTAAAAACCTTGCAAGATCTATAATTCCAGTCTTATCAGAAACACTTAGCAGTGCTCTCTTTATTTCCATTTTCTGCCATCCTTTCCCTAAGCCAATATTTTTACGCAACGCCCTTCAATCGTAAGTTTATTTTCTGCCCATAATTTTAATGCTGCAGGTAGAGCCTTGTGTTCTTGCTCCAAAATCCTTGCTGCCAAAGTATCTTCAGTGTCTCCGTCCAGTACGGGCACGGTTTTCTGCAGAATTATAGGGCCACTGTCCGTCCCTTCGTCCACAAAATGCACTGTACAACCTGAAATCTTTACTCCGTAGGTAACGGCCTGTTTCTGGGCATCAAGTCCTGGAAAACTCGGCAGCAATGCGGGATGTATATTAATGATTTTATGCTGCCATCTGTTTACAAAAGTCGCACTTAAAATGCGCATAAACCCTGCTAGAACAACCAGTTCGCAACCAGCTTCCGTAAGAATGGCATTAATCTTTGCCTCAAATTCCTCTTTCGATGAATATTCCCTGCGGTTTACCGTAAAACCTGCAATTTTTGCTTTTGCAGCACGCTCCAAGGCCGGAGCATCGGACTTATCACTTATGACGGCAGCGATTTCAAGAGGAAGATCCCCTTTTAAAATACAATCAATAATGGCTTGGAGATTACTTCCCCTGCCGCTTACAAGAATCCCTATTTTACGTTTATTCACCGAACACGCCGCCTTTCATCTGGGTTTTTCCAGTTCCTTGAACAATCTTTCCCAGTTTAAAGAACCTTTCGCCTGCCTGCTGCAGGTATTCGCAAATGCCTCCTGCTTCAGCAGGATCAATTACAAGCACCATGCCAATGCCCATATTAAAGGTACGGTACATTTCGTCCCAGGGAACATTCCCCCATTCCTGCAGTTTTCTAAATACAGGAGGCATTTCCCAGGAAGACGCGTTAATTTCCGCATCACAGTTTTCAGGCAGTATTCTTGGAATATTATCATAAAAACCACCGCCAGTGATATGTACCATCGCATGGAGGTCAAATTTGTCAATTAACGGAAGGCATGTCTTCGGATAAAGCCGGGTCGGTATCAGAAGTTCCTCCCCCAAGGTACATCCGAAATCATCCACATAAGTATCCATGGTAAAATCCATGGCCTCAAAGCAGATTTTGCGTACCAGGGAAAATCCATTGGAATGTACACCGCTTGACGGGAGTCCGAGGATTACGTCCCCTTCTTTTACCTTAGATCCGGTAATCATTTTACCGCGTTCCACAACGCCTACACAAAAACCAGCGATATCATATTCGCCTTTAGCATAAAACCCTGCCATTTCAGCGGTTTCGCCACCTATAAGGGCACAGCCCGATTCCCTGCAGGCAGCGGCAACACCCCGTACAATATCGGCTACTTTCTCTGGGTTTACCTTATCTACTGCTATATAATCCAAAAAAAACAACGGTTCTGCCCCTTGCACTAAAATATCGTTGACACACATAGCTACGGCATCCTGGCCTATAGTATCATGTCTGTCAGCCATAAACGCCAGCTTCAGTTTGGTACCAACCCCGTCAGTGCCAGAAACCAGAACCGGTTCCTTATATTTATTTGTGTCAAGAGCAAAAAGCCCGCCAAAACCCCCTAGATCACCTATAACCTCATCTCTGTAGGTTGCGCGCACACTGTCTTTCATGAGTTCCACGGCCTTATTCCCGGCGTCAATATCCACTCCTGCAGCGGCATAAGTAAATTTTTTCTTTTCTGCGCTCATAACCGTCTCCTTCTCATTCGATGTCATGTTCAGGTTCCTGGCTTATTACAATATCAGCTCCGTCAGGGTATTGTGCTGTAAAGCAGGCACAGCACAGACAATCTGGGCTTATGGCAGTAACAGCCCGCTTCATGCCTTCAATGGAAATATAGTGGAGACTGTCGGCATCAATATATTTACATATTTCTTCTTCCGTACAACTGGCGGCGATAAGTTCCCTGCGCTCGGAAGTATCAATGCCGTAATAACAGCAATTCGTTACTGGAGGTGAGGAAATACATACATGCACTTCCCTGGCTCCGGCATCTTTTAAGAGTTTCACAATTTTGCCGCTGGTAGTACCGCGTACTATCGAATCATCCACCATGACCACTGATTTTCCGGAAACTACATCCTTAACCGGATTAAGCTTCAACCGCACCGCATTCTGGCGCTGCTTTTGAGTCGGCTGAATAAATGTCCTCCCAATATAGCGGTTTTTGGTAAGCCCTTCCATGAAGGGAATTCCTGCTTCCTGGGCGTAACCTATGGCCGCCGCCGTACCTGAGTCAGGGACGGAAATCACGATATCAGGATGAATATCCTTAGTTTCTCTTGCCAATTCGCGCCCCATATTTATGCGGGACATGTATACTGACTGTTTATCAATAACACTGTCATTACGCGCGAAATATACATATTCAAAAATACAGTGAGAAGCTTTTTCGGGCATTATCTCAGTTAACATAATGCTCTCCGGCTCTTCTGCACCGCTGCTTATGACTATCATTTCTCCAGGGAGAACGTCCCTAACCATTTCTGCGCCAACAAGGTCAAAAGCACAGGATTCAGAAGCCACACACCAGCCGTTTTCCATGCGGCCTAAAGCAAGAGGACGGAATCCGTATGGATCACGGACGGCAATTATTTTATCATCCGTCATGATAAGGAATGCATATGCCCCTTCAACCTGCCCCATGGCATCAGCAACCCGTTCTTCTATGGTATCTTTTCTACTCCGGGCTATGAGCCCCAGAACTACTTCCGTATCAAGGGTAGTTTGGAAAATTTCCCCTTCTTTGGCAATTTTTTTTCGCAGCTGACCGGCATTAGTAAGGTTTCCATTATGGCAGAGGGCTAAATTACCGCCATCAAAATAAACCCTCAATGGCTGTACATTATAAGCCTTGCTGGCACCAGTGGTGGAATAGCGTACATGCCCTATGGCTGCATGTCCCTTGAGGTCTGAAACGCCATCCTTAAAAACATCAGCCACCAGCCCCATTCCTTTTTTCACCGTCATTGTACTGCCATCAGCAACGGTAATGCCCGTACTCTCCTGGCCACGGTGCTGAAGCGCATAAAGCCCCCAATAAGTATTGAGGGCTACATCTTCTACATGGCTGTAAATGCCAAAAACGCCGCATTCTTCATGCAATTTATCTTCCTGTAAAAAATTTCCCACGATTACTCTCCTTATTTGCCATCAGCGCGGAGTTTTGCTAGTTTTTCCTCTTTGGCTTCCACTTCTTTTTGCATTTTTACTCTTTCTTCAGCCAGTTTATCAGCAAGTTCCGGATATTTTAACGCCAAAATCTCTACTGCAAAGAGGGCCGCATTTTTTGCCCCGTTTATTGCCATGGTGGCAACAGGGATTCCAGAAGGCATCTGAACGAAGCTTAAGAGTGCGTCCATCCCGTTTAACGGTGTTGCATTAATCGGAATACCTATAACAGGAAGAGTAGTAAAAGCCGCGATTACACCGCCAAGATGTGCCGCAGCTCCTGCTGCTGCAATAATTACTTCGATGCCGCGATCTTTTGCTCCAGCAGCAAAGTCATGTACCTTCCCAGGAGTACGGTGGGCAGAAGCGACAATCACTTCCACTTCTATTCCAAATTCCTTTAAGGTTTTTTCTGCCGATTCGAGGATGGGCCAGTCAGAGTTACTGCCCATAATAATCGCAACTTTCATCCAAAATACCTCCACTGAATGTTTAACTTATTTGGCTGTAGCAAATGTTCCTTTGAAAGTTTAAATTCCGGCTCTTTACTATGATTTAATTCTACCAACAGGTAATGTCAGTGTCAAATACATTGTATGCGTCTTAATACTTTTAAAATAATATGTTCATGTTTTATGAACCCATTAAATAGTACAGTGCCTGTTTTCCTCTTTACAGCAAAACAGGCACTTTTTAATCATAGATGGTGAATGGCTCCCCTCAATTCCGTAAAGATAACTCCCACCTCATCGGCAGAATATACTTTGCAGGGCAGTTCTCGCAGATCATCCGTACGCCAGCCCTTATTCTCTTTAGCGAGCACTTCCAATGCTTCATCAATAGTATTTGCGGCAACTATGGCCAAGGCATCAAGATAAAACTCATTATTGATACACGGTTCTTCAATCATGCTATGACTGTGATATGTCTTGTTCTGTCTCCATACATAAATATTCATAAGTCTCCCTGCCTCCTTATTTCCCTAAGATGGAATTGGCATACTGGACTGCGTTTACAGCACTGGCCGCATAGCTGTCTGCACCTATCGCATTTGCCCATTCTGCCGTAAGCACGGCTCCGCCGACCACAATTCTGCAGTCAGTTTCCCTGCGGAGGGCGCTTATGGTTTCAGCCATTGCAGGAACCGTTGTTGTCATAAGGGCCGAAAGACCTACTACTCTAGCTCCATGCTCTTTTGCCGCCTTTACCACATCATCTGCTGGGACGTCCTTTCCTAAATCTATGACTTTATATCCGTAATTTTGTAAGAGCACCTTCACGATGTTTTTGCCGATATCGTGTATATCCCCATGTACCGTTGCGATAACTACTGCTTCTCCGTTATCCCTTCCTTTACCACCTAAGGTATCTCTAAGAATATCGAAAGCAGCCCTTGCTGCATCTGCGCTCATGAGCAGTTGCGGCAAATATAATTTCTTTTCTTCAAATCCTTTCCCCACATAGTCAAGGGCGGGTATGAGATGGTTATTAATGATATCAAGGGGATCTTCTTTTTTCAGTGCCGCATCCACCGCACTTTTTGCCGCTCCTGTAAGTCCTTTTACTATAGCATCATAGAGCCTTATATTCCCTGTACCTGAAACCTCTGGTTCCTTTGTGCCTGCAAAATGCTCTATGTAATCTCCGCAATTTTCGTCAATCCCATTCAGTGCCCTGTAGGCGCAATAGACGTCAACCATTGCCCTACTCTGCGGATTAATAATACCACAGGAAAGTCCTGCTTTAAGGGCCAGTGTAAAAAAAGTGCTGTTTATGGCATCTCGTACTGGAAGACCAAAAGAAATATTAGATACTCCCATGATTGTCCTTATGCCCCGGTTACGCAGCTCGCGGATGACTTCAAGTGTGGTTTTCGCATTTTCACTTCCGGTACTTATGGTAAGAACCAGCGGATCTACCAGAATGTCATCGTTTTTTATTCCATATTCTGCCGCGGTTTCCATAATCCTTTCCGCTATGGCGATACGCTCTGCCGCAGTTTTTGGTATACCATTATCATCCAGGGAAAGAGCAACAAGGACTGCCCCGTATTTTTTAGCGATAGGCAGTACTTTTTCAAGGCTTTCCTTTTTTCCATTTACGGAATTTAAAATCGGCCTCCCGTTGTAAAGGCGCAGAGCACACTCCATGGCAGCATAATCTGAAGTATCTATCTGAAGAGGCGTATCCGTAACGGCCTGAAGTGCCACTACAGCTTTTGCGGCAGCACTAGCTTCATTAATGCCCGGCATCCCTACATTAACATCAAGGATGTGGGCTCCGCCTGCTATCTGCTCAAGACCCAAGCGGCATACGTAGTCCATATCGCCGTTTTTTAAGGCTTCCTTAAGCCTGGGCTTTCCGGTAGGATTAATACGTTCACCAATAATTAAAGGATCTTTCCCGATTACAATGGCTTTTCCATAAGACGATACTATTGTAAGTCCGTTATTGCGGCATCCGCCGGCAGGAACACCCTTGCATTTTTTTACAAGGGCTGCAATATGGTCAGGCGTTGTTCCACAGCATCCTCCTGCAATACTCACGCCTTGTTTTACGAGTCCATACATTAAATTGGCAAACTCTTTCGGAGACAGTTCAAAATGCGCCATGCCGTTCCGCTCTTCTGGCATTCCCGCATTGGGATTTAAAATTACCGGAAGATTGCTGTAGTAGAGCATATCAGGCAGCAGTTTTTCAAGCTGGGCAGGACCCACCCCACAATTAAAGCCTATAGCATCTGCTCCAAGTCCCTCTGCCATTGCTGCGGCTGCAGCAACACTGCCTCCCGTCAGAAGTCTTCCGCTTTCATCAAAAGTAAAAGTTACCATTATTGGAAGATCGCAGTTTTCCTTTGCAGCCAAAATTGCTGCTTTGGCTTCATAGATGTCGCTCATAGTTTCTATAAGAATTACATCCGCGCTTTTGCCACTTTTTATCATGCCAGCATAAACATCAACAGCTTCCTCAAAGGGAAGATCCCCGTATGGAGCAAGTAATTTGCCGGTGGGTCCTAAATCAAGGGCCACGACGGCATTTTTATATTTCGCACAGGCCTTTTTCGCAATTTCTACTCCACGCTTAATAATGGTATCAGATTCGTGTTCTGTAAATTTCAGTCTATTTGCCCCAAAGGTGTTGGTCTTAATAATATCAGCACCTGCCTCAAGATAGGCAAGGTGTACGCCTTCTATTATGTCAGGATGGGTAATATTCCACGTTTCGGGCAGTTCTCCTGCGGAAAGTCCGCGAGATTGAAGCACCGTCCCCATAGCCCCATCAAAAAATATTATTTTTTTGCCTGACAGTTTACTTAAATCCATTACTATTCCTTCCTGTAAGCACAATCATTATTAACGCAAATACTGCATTTGCTCACAGTACCCCCTGAATCTTCCGCCAGCCCTATAACAGCCGTTACTGATTTAGATGGTACCATCATGAGTCCTTCCGTAAGGGTAATGCCTACCTTTTTCGGGCAGTTTAAGAGTTCAAAAATTTTTTTCTGCTCCACAATAGACCAATCACCATACCCTGGAGAAAATCTTGATCTTTGTTTTAATCCACCTGTTTCCGCTTTTTCCTGTATTTCATCGCAATAACCTTCAATAAGTGCCGCAGCTACTGCCTGCGCAGCCGCTCCTTCAGCAACGCTCTGCATGGTCAATCGGCGTATGGCGGTATCAATACGGCTACCAAGTGTGGCAGCTAAAATAAACAGGGCACCGCACCCTCTCAGATGCCTTGCAATGTCTTTGGAAATAAACCTCATACCACACTCAAGAGTAATTCCGCCCTCATCTACATTGCAAGAATATCTCTGCAAGATATACCTTGCCTGCACTTCATTACGTAGTTTAAGGTAAACCATATCTGCAAGTACCCCGGCATCTATATCATCTTTTCTGGTTCCCATATAGCGTAAAGCTTCCGCCCTGTCGTATCTCATTTTATTATCTCCGACAAATTGCCCATAATATCGCCAATAATTTCCGGACGATTCATGGTATAGATATGTATATTTTTAAATCCGTTGGCAATAAGATCTATAATCTGGCCAGTAGCATAGGCAATACCCGCCTGTTTTAAGGCTTCAGGTTTATCCGCAAATTTTTCCACAATAGCTCTGAACTGCGGAGGCAGCTTAGCCCCAGAAAGCTCACAGATACGGATTATCTGTCCAGCACTGGTTACTGGCATGATACCCGGCACCACAGGTACGTAAATTCTGGCCGACAGCAGACGGAACATGTAATTATATAAAACGGTATTGTCAAAGATTATCTGTGTCACAAGAAAATCCACACCAGCATCTATCTTATACTTAGTATTTTCTATATCTTCATCAAGCCCTTTAGACTCAGGATGACCTTCAGGGTATGCGGCACCCCCGACACAAAAATCCCCATGGGATTTAATAAATTTAACCAGACTGCTGGCATGAGAAAAAACCCCATCCAATTTCCCGTCAATCAGATCGCCTCGCAGAGCCAGTATATTTTTAATTTTCTCCTTTTTCAGTTCTTCAAGTATTGATAAAATTTTATTTTCATCTGATTTTACACAGGTTAAATGAGCAAGTGCAGGAATTCCATTATCTTGTACCGCTTTGGCAAGTTTCACCGTCTGTCCGGCTTCGCTTCCACCAGCACCATATGTAATACTTATATATGCTGGTTTTATACGTGCTATCTCACTTACTATACCTAATGCATTCTGCAGTTCACTGCCATGTTTTGGCGGAAATAATTCACAGGAAATAGATGTTTTTTCGTTATTCAACAACTCAATAATTTTCATATTCCACCTCGTTAATAAAAAAGCCTTCGAGATTCACTTTAAGATCTCTGAGGCTTCAATTGTAAGCATTAAATTTCTATTTATCGCTCTTTTCCTGAATTAAATTGGCGGAGAGGGTGGGATTCGAACCCACGGTACGTTGCCGTACATTTGATTTCGAGTCAAACACCTTCGACCACTCGGACACCTCTCCTCATAAACCAGTCTGATGTTTATTATAACATATTTTATGTTTTAGGTAATATAATCAATGAAAATAGCACAGATGTCATTATCTTTTATTTTCCACACGGCGGCGCTGAAAAAAGTCTTTTATTACCTGAGAACATTTTTCCTCACATAACCCTCCTAGTACTTGTGGACAATGATTAAGATGTGAATTAGAAAGAATATTAAAAACAGATTCTGCCGCACCAGCTTTGGCATCCAGACAACCATAAACCACCCTGTCCAAGCGACTATTGATAATGGCCCCGGCACACATCGGGCAGGGCTCTGCCGTTACATATAACGTACAACCATTTAAACGCCAGCGCCCCAGCTTTCTGCAGGCCTCCTTAATAACAATGATTTCGGCATGAGCCGTGGCATCATTTAACGTTTCCCGCATATTATGTGCTTTTGCCACAATTTCCCCGTTCTCTACTAAAACTGCCCCGATAGGTATCTCATTCGATTCAGCAGCCGCTATTGCCTCCTGCAGTGCTACCTGCATATACTTCTCGTCATTCATATTTACATACCGTCTTTCTTTTCTTCCTTTTGCACTTCCATAACTTCCATAAGTTCTTCCCATCTCTCCATCAACATATCAATTTTCTCCTGCATTGCTGTGTGTTCTTCTGCCAGTTTACGACTTTGTTCTAAATTCGTATGACTGGCAGGATCTGCGATTTTTACTTCTAGCAGTTTCTGCATTGCCTCCTGTTCGCGGATACTCAATTCTGTTTTTGCGAGCAGCTTGGCGGCATCTTCAATACTATAGCGGCGTTCTTTATTTTTCACTGATCTTGCCGTGCGACCAGTTACTTCCATTTGTCTGTGCTCAGATGATTGTCGCAAATGTCCCTTAGTTTCTTTTAACGGACTCTGTTCTTTGCTTTTTTCCTGTAAATAAAATTCGTAATTTCCTTTATAATCCTTTATGCGTAAATCTTCTATTTCCCATATTCTGTCTGCCACTCCACTGACAAAATAACGGTCATGGCTTACCAACAATATCGTGCCATCAAAAGCCGCCAATGCCGTTTCAACAATTTCACGACCCAAAATATCAAGATGGTTGGTCGGCTCATCCATTACCAGGCAGTTAGCCCCGTCCAAAACCAATTTTAATAAAACCAGACGTGCTTTTTGTCCGCCGCTTAAGTCTCCTATCTTCTTAAAAACATCATCACCGTGAAACAGCATGCCTCCCAAAAGTGTACGAATACGTTCTTCCGTAAATCCGTACTCTGACAGCAAATTTTCCAACAGCGTCTGCTCAGGAACTAGCCGTTCATAGCTTTGCGAAAAATAGCCAATATGTACGCGATTGCCAATTTTTACCGTTCCTTTTAATGGCTTTATTTTGCCTAAAATGGTTTTCAAAAATGTAGTTTTGCCAGTACCATTGGCACCAAGCAAAGCTGTCTTTTCGCCTCGGCGTAAAACCAAATTTATGTCGCTGGCTAAAATACTTTCTTCATAACCAATTGACAGGTTTTCCATTACCAACACTTTTTCGGCACATTCCGTCGCTGGCGGCAGACGCAGGGTAAATTTCTTGTTTTGCAGCGGTTTTTCCAGCCTGTCCAGCCTATCTAACTGAGATTGTCTTCCCCTGGCCATCTTACTTTTAATGCCGGCTTTAAACCGCCTGATATAAGCTTCCGTTCTAAAAATATATTCCTGCTGCGCAGCATATGCCGCTTCCTGTGTAGCTGTCTGTATTACCTTTTGCTCCAGGTATCTGCTGTAATTCCCTTTAAAAGATTGTAGATGTCCTCCTTCTAGTTCCAAAATACGCTGAACAACATTATCTAAGAATGCACGGTCATGGCTGACAATAAGCAGTCCGCCCTTAAACTCCGCTAAATACTTTTCCAGCCATTGGGTCATGACAATATCTAAATGATTCGTTGGCTCATCCAGAATCATAATATCAGGATTCCGTAACAAAGCTGCTGCAAGCATCAATCTTGTCTTTTGCCCGCCACTTAGGGATGTGGTATCCTGATTCCAGCAATTTTCATCGTATCCAAGGCCAATAAGTATTCTTTTTATACGGGTTTCATAGTTATATCCATCCAGCTGCTCATAGCGCCCCGTAACTCTGGCGTAATCATCCAATGAGGATTTCAGGTCACGCCCGCTCAGTTTCTCCGATTCTGTTTCCAATCTTTCCAGCTTTGAACGCAAATCTGGTATCTCGGGACAACTGCTAAACATAAACTGCCAAATACTGCCGTTGATACTTCCAAAATCCTGCTCCACATATCCTACGGTTGCACCAGACGCTAAACTTACAGTACCTGCATCTGCAAATTCCGGCTGCAATAAACAGCGCAGCAGTGTCGTTTTGCCACTGCCGTTAACGCCCACCAGCCCTGCATGCTCTCCTTTGCTTAACATAAAACTAACATTTTTAAATATTTCATTGGCTCCAAAGCTTTTGGCTATTTTATCAACAACAAGTTGCATTACCATGCCTCTGTAAAATAATATTTTAAAATTATTATTTTAAGAAAAAGAAAAATATGGAAAACCCGCGAATTTTGCCCAGCCCCGTGTAACAGTCAATGCTGTTTTTCAGCCCTGTTAATCGCATTGATAATTCCCAACAGTGCGGCAACATTAATATTGGAGTGTATCCCAACGCCAAAAATATGATCCCCCACAGGTTTCTTAAGTTCTATATAGCAAATACCCTGCGCGTCGCTGCCGCTGGAAATAGCATGCTCGTGGTAGTTGACAAATTTATAGGCTGTTACCCCTATTTTTTCCAAGGCCTGAAAGAAAGAATCTATCGGCCCGTTACCGGTTCCGGTTATGCTTCTTTCCACTCCGTCAATGCTGATCGTTCCGTCAAATTTACTGCGTATACCTCCGTCAGTTCCCGTCACTTCACTAAACTGATAACTAATCAGTTTGTATTTGCCGATGAACTCTGTATACTCCCGTTTAAACAGTTCTACAATCTGCCCTCTGCTAAGTTCATCACCCAGTTTATCTGCCGCTGCCTTAACTATGTTCCCAAATTCCGGATGCATTTCCTTCGGTAAGTTATAGCCTACTGCATGCTGCAGCACAAAAGCTGCTCCGCCTTTGCCAGACTGACTGTTAATACGAATAACCGGCTCATATTCACGCTTCAAATCAGCAGGATTAATTGGCAAATACGGAACTTCCCAATAAGGAGTACCGCTATGCTCCATATAGGCATATCCTTTCCTTATGGCATCCTGATGAGAGCCGGAAAAAGCAGTGAACGCCAAATCTCCTGCATAAGGCTGCCTTTCCGGCACTTTCATCTTAGTACAGCATTCATAAATTTTCCTTACAGCCAATATATTAGAAAAATCAAGCTGAGGATCAACGCCCTGGGTAAACATATTTAATGCCACGGTAACAATGTCCAGGTTACCAGTACGCTCGCCGTTGCCGAAAAGTGTACCTTCAACACGCTCTGCACCTGCCATCAGTGCCAATTCTGCAGAAGCAACGGCGCTTCCCCTGTCATTGTGAGGATGAATGCTTATAATCGCTGCTGCCCGATTGTGCAAATTGCGGCAAAAGTATTCTATCTGATCAGCATAAGTATTTGGTGTAGCCATTTCTACCGTAGACGGTAGATTTAAAATAATAGGCCTCTCTTTCGTTGCCTTAAGTTCCTCCATTACTGCTTCACATATGGCAATAGAAAAATCAATTTCTGTACCTGTGAAACTTTCTGGCGAATATTCATAACGGATATTCATCCCACTACGTGCTATTTCCTCTTCAGTCAGCTGACGAATAAGCTTTGCCCCCTGTACGGCAATGTCCGTAATTCCAGCCATATCCTTTTTAAAGACCACTTTACGTTGTAATGTAGAAGTAGAATTATAAAAATGAATGATGACATTTTTAGCTCCGCGCACACTGTCAAAAGTCTTGCGTATCAGCTCTTCCCGTGCCTGTACCAGAACCTGAATCGTAACGTCATCCGGAATATGCCCGCCCTCAATCAAGGTCCTCAAAATTTCGTACTCTGTTTCCGAAGCTGACGGAAAGCCAATCTCAATTTCCTTAAATCCACAATCTACCAAAGTATGAAAAAATTTCAGCTTTTCATCAATACCCATCGGCGTGACCAGCGCCTGATTCCCATCGCGTAAATCAACACTGCACCATATAGGAGCTTTTGCAATAACCTTATCAGGCCACTGCCGGTCCGGTAAATTTACTGGTCGAAATGGAATATACTGTTTTTCCTGTTTCATTGTTTGTCCTCCATTCATTCAGGGCATAAAAAATCGCCCCATAAATTAATTAGGGGCGAAGAAATTCCACGCTGTACCACCCTATTTCAGTTATAAAAACTTATAACCCTCTCAGCCTCCAACAAGGCCTTTGCCGATAACGTAGCCGTACGTCCCATCCTACATATCAGACAGGCAACTCCAGGACGAGTATCCATATGCTTTCCAGTGTCACTTTACACCAACCAGTGACTCTCTTTAACCTTTAGGCGTATCTTCTTCCCTTCAATGTTTTTCAGGTGCCCATATTTATTTGATGTAAATTATTATACTAACTATGTGTAAAATTTGTCAAGACACTATAAAATCACTGCATAATTACCCACAGGTTACATATTATGCCATGAGGTAATACGATTCTATATTATTTGCTATCTTTCGTATTTCACTCCAATTAACTGCTGCAACCATTTGCATAAAATATTAAAAACCACAAAAGATAATGTGAAGAAAACAACTATACCCCATTCACGTAAATTCAAAGGCGCAGTACGCAGGATGCTTCCACCTACATAAGTCAAAGCCACCTGAATGACAACAATTAATGCCATGATCTCTAAAAATCCTTTGTTTAACCCTATGTTTTTCAGCAGATTCATGCCATTGGCGCGCACATTAAACCCGTTGGCTACCGCCATGAAAATATATACGCAGAAAAAGGCGGTATATGTATAAATATGGTTCGGGGCATTACGGAAGAAGTGATCAATCCAAGGACTTTTATAAAACGCAATTCCTATAGCCGTCATATAAATGCCCCCCAAACAAACACTGGTTAGCATTTTCCTGCTTAGAATGGCTGCTCCTCTGTTCTTGGGGCGCTCCTTGAGGTATTCTTCCAGAGCCGGTTCACCTCCAAAAGCCAACGCCGCCAGAGTATCCATGACCAGATTAACCCAAAGAATCTGCATAATGGTAAGAGGACGGTCAATGTCAATAAATGGCGCTATAAAATTAATAGCAACTGCAGAAAAATTAATTGTCAGCTGGAAAACGATAAATTTGCAAATAGAATTATAAATAGTACGTCCATAAAGAATGGCTTTTTTAATACTAAGGAAATTATCATCTAAAATAACTATATCTCCTGCTTCTTTTGCCACTTCCGTGCCATTACCCATGGCAAAACCGACATCGGCTTTTTTTAGTGCAGGAGAATCGTTAACGCCATCTCCCGTCATGCCAACTACTAAATTTATCTCTTGTGACAGTCTTACAAGACGCGTTTTATCTGAAGGTAAAGCACGTGCGACTACACGCAGTTTCGGCAACCGCTTTTTTATTTCTTCATCCGACATATCAGCTATTTCTGCCGATGTCCATACTATGTCATCTGGAGAACGTAATAATCCTGAATCTTTAGCTATGGCCACTGCCGTTTCCTTACGATCTCCGGTAATCATTACCACCTGTACTCCGGCATCCTGTACAGCCTTTATGGCTTCTGTAGCCTCTGGACGAACTTCATCACGGATACACAAAATACCGACCAGAGTTAGCCCGTTATCAGGAAGTACTCCCTCCTCAATACCTTCACTGCATGTACACAGAGCCAGCATGCGTATGGCTTTCTCAGCCTGATCAAACATGATCTTTTCCAGCCCTGCTTTCATGTCTTCCGTTAGCGGCTCACGCTGACCTTTAGTATCCCAATAATAACTTGTCTGCAAGAGTAATTTTTCTGGCGCACCCTTAATCAAAAAATATTTTTTATTCCCATCATCTACTATCGCCCAGGAATATTTATTGGCACTGTTAAATGGCATAAAGTCTAATCTGGCAGGAATATCTTCTTCCCTATATTCGCCTATATACCTGCTCAAAGCTGCTTCAGTCATATTGCCGCCAATTATTCTTCCGCCAGCAAAAGAAGCCGAAGTATTTAGAATCGCATTATGATAGGTAATCCGTTTATGTTTTTCTGCTAATTCGCTAAAAATAGTATACTCAGTTCTATCACCGGTAATAAAACGAACGATTTCCAATTTACCTTTAGTAATTGTCCCTGTTTTATCTGTAAATAGTATGTTCAGACTTCCTGCAGTTTCAATACCTACAAGTTTACGTACCAGTACATTATCTTTCAGCATTTTGGTCATATTTAAAGATGACACAATGGCAATCATTAGCGGCAATCCCTCTGGAACCGCCATGACAATAATAATAATTGCCAGAATAATTGCCTGCATTAGATCCCCAAAAACAATTGCAGGATCTGCCACATAGGCCTCAAATCCGCCTGCCAGCACCATCTTATGTATCATAACAGCTACAGCAATCAGAGCACCGCCAATATACCCGAATCTGCTGATATTTTCGGCCAACCCTCTCAATTTCAGTTTCAAAGGGCTGTCCCGTTCATCATCCTTGAGTTCTTGGGTCAGCTGACCATAAATTGAGGCACTACCTATTTTTATCGCCTGCATAATGCCAGTACCCTCTACAACTACGCTGCCGCGAAAAAGCTTGCATTCATCAAGAAAATCTATTTTTTCATCATTCCATACAAAATCTGCAGGAGCTATTTTCTTTGTGGCTTCCTCACTTTCTCCATTAAGTACCGCCTGATCCAGTTTTAAATCACCTTCAAGCAAAATACCATCCACAGGAATCTTATCTCCCGATTCTAATATAACAGCATCGCCCACTACGATATCTTCAATGTGTACTTTGACTGGGTCTCCGTCACGCCATACCTTGCAGCGGATTCTGCTGGCTTCCTCCTGCAATTTCTGGAAAGCGTTTTCATTGCTGTATTCAGAATAAGTAGAAACAAACGTAGCTAAAATAATTGCTACAAAAATACCTGCCGTTTCTATCCACTCACCATGTCCCATATATACAAATACAACATTAACCAGCAGTGCCAATACTAAAATCCTGATTATAGGATCTCTGAAATTTTCCAACAGTTTATCCCAAAAAGTTTCCCTAGGCGGTTGGGGCAGGGCATTATTGCCATACTTTTTTAGAGATTCCTGTACTTCGTTACTGGTTAATCCATAATTTTTCATAATAACATTCCTCCGTGCTTTCCTGCCGCGACTCTGTTAAAAAAGCGAGACTATGCTGCAAATTAAATATTTACAACAAAGTCTCGCTACTTACTTACAAAACCGGATTTCGCAGAAAATCGTCTTGACGGCAATGTAAACACGAACTAAATTCGTGCCAGCTACTCCCTTTATTTATAGTCTGATTTTCAGTTAGCCCAAACTGCTTTCATGAGTTTTGGATATTCCTCTATCAGATGTTTTAAAACAACATCAATAATGGCATGTACTAATCCTGGAGTAAATCCATCATCAGTAGCTGGAATACAACTTTCAATAACAATATCGCCATTTTCGTTGACATAGTATTTGAAAACCTTATATTTCCTATTCAGATCATTGATGTGTTCCATGACACAATTTCTGTTTGCATCTTTTACAACACCTACAGCTACGCGTACCTGCACCATCGTATAAATACTATCATCCAATACTACCATGGTTGGCAGGTTCTGCCCACTGACTTCCATAAAGGAACGATACAGAACAGCATGCATTTCATTGTCTATTTCCTGTGAATTAAAACAGGTAATTTTGCTTTCTGATAAAAATTCATTGAATTTTTTAGCTTTATTATTCATAAACTGTCTCCCCTATTAACTGATATTAGCAAAAAATAAAATTTTTTATATTATACACCAATTACCTGCTATTTGCATTATTTTTTTATGATGTCGGCAGCAAATTCATATCCGAATTTTTCTGCAGCTTCTATTTCAGCCGTCTGGGGCCTCCAGTTGCAGGTATATCCTTCAGCAACATTCAATCCAGCCTTGGTCAGTAATTCTTCCATATCCTTTTTTGCTCCGCCAGCCCAGCCAAATGTCCCGAAAGCAGCAGCTTTTTTATCCCCTGGCTGTAATCCTTTAATATAGGTCAGTAAAGCAGCCATGGATGGGAAAATGCCATTGTTTAATGTAGGCGAACCTGCCAAAAAAGCTGATGCGCTAAAGAGTTCAGCAATTACCGTACTATTTGGCGTATTGCTCATTTTAAACAGTTTAACCTCTGCTCCTCTACTGGCTATACCGCTAGAAATGGCCCTGGCCAGCATCTCTGTCCCTCCCCACATGGAATCATAAGCAATTACGACGCTTCCATCTTTTTCACCAGAACCCCAACTCTGGTATCTTTCAAGAATTTCTTTTAAATAAGTACGCCAGATAACTCCGTGGGATGGAGCAATCATCTCAATATCCAGTCCTCCAAGTTTAGTCAGTGCTTTCCCAATCAGCTTAGCATAAATCCATAAAATATTGGCAAAATATTTCTTTGCTTCATAAAATAATATGTCTTTTTCCACTTCATCATCAAAACGTCTGCCGGTAGCATAATGCTGACCAAAAGCATCATTGGAAAACAGGATTTTATCATAAGCGCTATAGGTAACCATACTGTCAGGCCAGTGTAACATTGGAATCGTAGCAAAAGTTAAGGTCCGCTTCCCTAAATTCAAAGTATCGCCATCTTTTACTACCATAAAATCAAAAATATCGCCATAATGCTGGATAGCTTCCGTTTTACCTTGTGCGGTAATGATGAATTTGGCATTAGGACAAACTTTAGCCAATAACGGCATAGCCCCAGAATGGTCAGGTTCCACATGATTAATTACGATATAATCAATTTTATCCAGATTTGTAACTTTCCGAATATTATTCAGAAACTCTTCAGCAAATGGTGCCTTGACCGTATCTAACAGACAGATCTTTTTATCCATAATCAGGTAAGAATTATATGTGGCACCTCTTTCTGTCTTATATCCGTGAAAATCACGCACTGCCCAGTCCTGTACACTTACATCATAAACATCTTTTTTTATCTGCTGCGGTAACATAAAATCACTCCTTGTTCTTAATTTTATTCCCTTTTTTATAATACCCTATTAACTATTTTCTGTATATAGAAATTTACTTTTATTCTACAGTTAACGGCGTCAGCTTTATACTGTGTGTATCGCGATTTAAATAGAGCTGCATCACATGAAATTTATTTAAAGTGCTCCTGTGTCCCACACTAATAATAGTGGTATTCTGTAGACGTCGTGCTGCAAGTATGTACATCTCAGCTTCCGTTTCTTCATCAAGCGCGGAAGTAGCTTCATCTAAAAATAACCATGCTGGTCTCTGGATATGCGCCCTCACAAAAGCCAAGCGCTGCTGTTCTCCAACTGACAGCACCTGCCCCCAGTCTGCCACAACATCCAATTTCTCCTTCAAATAGCCTATATGGCAAAGTTCCATCAATTGTATGAGATCTGCATCTTCAAGCGGTTTATTCCCAGGATAAAGCAATGCTGCCCGCAAAGAACCTAAAGGTAAATAAGGTTTTTGGGGAATGAACATTAGCTGGGCTGCATCCGGTATGCTGAGTTTACCTTTTACGTATGGCCAGATACCTGATATAGCCCTGAGCAACGTACTTTTACCGCTGCCACTTACTCCTTTTATGAGAACATTATTTCCGGGAGACAAAACAAAATCCATATTTTCCAACAGCGGGTTCCCGTCCGGTAAATCCACCTGCATATTATCCGCCGCTACCTTATCATCCATAATCCTCGTTAAATCAAAACGTTCCGTATCTACAGCGACCTCCTGCATATGGTGTTCAAAATATGTCAAACGTATTACAACCGCCTGCCATTGGGCGATGTTGGCATACATATCCGCAAAATAAGATAGCGCTGTCTGTACATTGCTAAAAGCACTGGAAACCTGCATTAATCCGCCTAACGTTATTTCCCTAGCCAAATAACGATTCATTGCCACTACAAAAGGAAAAATTATTGCTATCTGGGAATAACCTGAATTTAACCATATTAACTGTTTCTGTTTACTGATAAGCCGCCAGAAATTATCAAGCAGCAACTTAAATCTGTCACTGAAAACCTGCTGCTCATGACCTTCACCTTTATAAAAAGCTACGCTTTCAGCATTTTCGCGCAGTCTGACCATACTGAAACGGAAATCTGCTTCGTAACGCTGTTGAATGAAATTCAGTTGCACCAATTTGCGTCCAACTAGATGGGTAACGTATGTGCCAAGAATGGAATAGAGAAGTGCAGCCCAGAACATATAGCCGTTTATGGTCCATTCCCTGCCTAAAAAAGTAAAACTTATTGCTCCGGATAAATTATACAAAATAAAAACAAAAGAAATAAGGGTACACATGGAACGCAAAATGCCAATGCTGAAATTAAGCGTCATTTCCACAAACATACGCACATCTTCGCTAATACGCTGGTCAGGGTTATCAGTATCTTCGCCAAACATCTGCAGTTGATAATATGTCCTGTTATCAAGCCATCTCCCTAAAAAACGCTCTGTCAGCCAGCGTCTCCAATTCAGTATCAGTGTCTGCTGTAAATAATATGAATACACAGCCATAATAATATAAGCAGCTGCCAGCATTGAAAAGTTCAAAAGCTCATCAAAAATCTTATCCGTCTCATAATCCTGCAAAGCAGTATAAAAACGGTTATTCCACGCATTCAGCTGGACTAACATATAAACTATCCCCAAAGTAAGAGCGATAATACATCCAAGTAATAAAAACGCTTTTTTCTTTTCTTCCGACTGCCAGTAGCTTTTGGTTAAATGCCAGACATCCTTGAAAAACTGCATTGAAAAAGAAAAATCTTTCATCTTTTATCCACTCCATTATAATATGTTGCTATCTTTTATTATTATAACATCAAAAATTATATCATTTTCAAAAAAAACACCCTGCTGCTAAACTTTACTTCAATTTACCAGCAGGGTATGCTTCTAATTCCAAATATTATTTAAATTTATGTATCGGCCGCAATTTTATTCTGACTTATCTTTTTTACTGAAGAATTTCTCAACTACCACAAACAATACGGGTATCAGGAAAATACCGAACGAGGTTGCAACAGTCATACCGCCGACAACAGCATTACCCATGGATACACGTGCCCCTGCGCCAGGACCAGTAGCTAAAGCCAATGGCATACACCCAAGGATGAATGCAAAAGATGTCATTAATATAGGACGCAGGCGGACATGAGCAGCTTCTACCGCTGCCTGCACTACATCCATTCCGTTTTCCATGTTCATCTTCGCATATTCTACAATAAGAATTGCATTCTTAGCTGCTAATCCTATAAGCGTAATAAGCGCAATCTGCATGTAAACGTCGTTACTTTGCCCACGCAGATACTGTGATAAGATGCAACCAAAAACTGCCGAAGGCACTGACAACAGTACTGCAAAAGGAATAGTCCAGCTTTCATATAATGCTGCCAGACAAAGGAATACGAAAACTAGAGAAATTATAAAAATTTTAGTTGAACTGCTGCCTGCTTCAATCTCATCACGACTTTGATCTACCCATTCATAGGTGTACGTCCTAGGCAAAGTTTCTTCTATAACTTCTTCTATCGCCGCCATAGCTTGTCCGGTAGAATATCCTTCTGCAGGGTCACCAGAAATTTTCATGGCTCGTGCACCGTCGAATCTTGTCATTACCAGACTGTTGTTTTGTATTTGCGGCTTCACAAGCGTATTCAGCGGAATCATATTACCATTATCACTACGCACAAAGAAATACCGCATATCGTTGGTATTAGTCCGGTATTTTTCGTCAGCCTGCAAAACAACCTTCCATGTGCGGCCAAAGCTATTAATATCATTTACTTCGTATCCACCTAAGAAAGTCTGTAAAGCTGTAAAGACACTCGATACAGGAACAGCTAATGATTCTGCTTTTTCACGGTCTACATTAAACATATAAGTAGGTGTAGTCGTATTAAGAGTAGTATAAAGGATACCGATTTCCGGCCGCTGATTTGCTTTAGCAAGAAATTCATTGGCCCGCTGACCCATAGTATCTACATCTTCGCCGGCCAAGTTCATAATATACATGCTTAATGTGCCAGTATCGGATGCACCTGGCAAAGCGGGCGGCTGAAATGCCATTATGCTAGCATCAGGATAATCTCCTGCCATTGCATAAACCTTGGGAATTATATCCTGAATACTGGTACTGCGCTTATTAAAATCATCCATGACAGCAAGTACCAATCCAGCATTTGATTTTTGGGCATTACTTAAAACATCTACACCAGTTACCGTGCTAGCATATTTAACACCAGGAAGTTTAAGTACGGAAGCAGCCAGATCTTCTAATATCTGATTAGTTCTATTGTCGGATGCTCCTTCCGGTAATGAGACGGAAATCATGGACATACCCTTATCTTCGTTAGGTACGAAAGAAGTCGGAGTAATCTTAAAGAGAATGCCCATACAAATTACAATAACTACTAAAGCGAGCAACATTACCTTGGCATGGCGGATGCATTTTTCAACAACCTTAACGTATTTCTCGAGGGTATTATTAAACCAATTATCAAAAGCAGCAACAGCTTTACCAATAATGCCTTTTGGTACCGCATCTTCATCTTTTTTTACCAAAAGCAGCGAACATAGAGCCGGCGTTAAAGATAGAGCTGCAACAGCCGACAACATCATGGACACCGAAATAGTAAGGGCAAACTGCTTATACAATTCTCCTACCGTGCCACCTGTAAAAGCTGTCGGAATGAATACTGCGGCAAGAACGAAAGCAATCGCCACAACAGGCCCTGAGACTTCATTCATAGCCCTGTAAGTAGCCTCTTTAGGCGACATGCCGCTATCCTGAATATGATGCTCGACTGCTTCAACGACAACAATAGCATCATCCACAACAAGCCCTATGGCAAGAATCATTGCAAAAGCAGTCAAAGTATTAATGGTAAATCCCAATATTACAAAAGAAGCAAAGGTGCCAACCAAGGATACCGGCACGGCAAATAAAGGAATAAGTGTGGCACGCCAACTGCCTAGGAACATAAAAATAACAAAAATAACAAGTGCCAACGCTTCAAAAAATGTGTGCGCAACCTTCTCCAAAGCTTCTGTAATGAACTGAGTATTATCTTGAATTATGACCATTTCCATATCACTGGGGAAACGGGTCTGCGCATCAGCCAATACCTCTTTAATCAATCCTACTGATTCTATGGCGTTTGCATCAGAAGTAAGAGAAACAGGAAACATAACAGTGTCGCCGCCATTTAAACGACTATTTACCATATCGTTACGTGGGCCTGGCCGCATTTCTGCAATATCCCGCAGCTTTAAGTTATGTCCATCAGAAGACCTCACAATGACATTGCCAAATTCTTCAACTGTGGACAGACGTCCTTTAGCACTGGCGGAATAAGTTCTTTCCTGTTCTGCGACTGTAGGGCGATCGCCAATAGAACCTACTGCTGCCTGCACATTCTGATTCTGGATGGAAGAAATAACGTCATTAACGCTGACAGAAAGCTGCGCCATTTTTTCAGGATTTAACCATATGCGCATAGAATATTCCGGACCATATTCCTCAACACTAGATAAGCCTTTAACACGTTTTACCGCATCCAGAAAGTTTACGTCAGCATATGTCCTTAAAAACATGGCATCATAAGTTTTGTTAGGAGAAACAAGCCCGAAATACATAATCGTTTCGGCAGATTCTTTCGTTGTCGTAATGCCATAAGCATTTACCTCTGACGGCATGGAACTGCTAGCTTGGGATACACGATTCTGCACTTCAACAGAAGCAATATCAGCATTTTTATCCAGTGTGAATTGTACGTTAAGTTGATACTGTCCATTACTCGTACTAACAGAGTTCATGTCCAGCATCTTTTCAACGCCCATTACCTTCTGTTCAATAGCCTGCGCAACAGTTTCTTCTACTGTATCAGCACTAGCTCCAGTATACATAGTTTCTACTGCAATACGCGGCTTTGTAATAGTCGGATATTCAGCAATGGGCAGACTAAATGCAGCTAAAGCACCTAATAACGTTATTAAAATCGCCAACGCTATGGCAAAGACCGGACGATCAATAAAAAAACGTGCCATTCAGCCTACCTCCTACTTTTGCGAGCCAGTGGCATTATTGCTTATAGTTTCCGAGGTATTTAGATCAGCTTCAGTCATAGTTTCTGGATTTAATAAAGAACCGTTAGTTATTTTACCGGTACCTTCCGTTACTATAGTTTCATTCCCTGTGAGTCCGCTTTCTACAAGGAATAACCTTCCCACTGCAGGCCCAAGTACTATTTCCTTCATAACTGCTTTATTGTCATCACCGACAATATATACGAATTTTTTATACATCATTTCCACAATAGCCCGCTGCGGTACTAACATGGCATTTTCCTTCACACCAGCAGTAGCCTGAACATGAGCAAACATACCCGGTAACAATCGGCGATTAGGATTATCAAACAGTGTCTTAACCGTCAATGTTCCAGTATTGTCACTAATACCACGATTGACTTCAGCAACACGGCCTTTTAATTCATAAGTACTTCCATCACTAAGTACTGCAGTTAAATTCTCCAAAGAAGCACCGTTACTTCCACTATTCGCTTTAGAAAGTTCCAAATATTCCGGCTCTGCAATGCTGATTTCAATAAAAACAGGATCAGTATCGGAAATAGTAGCCATAACAGTACTTCCGGCAGTTACATAGTTGCCTACTTCTAAGGCAGTGGTATCAATGCGCCCGTCAAACGGTGCAGTAACATTGGTCTCACTCATATTAATTCTGGCAATTTCCAGCAGTGCTTCTTGAGCATCTACGGAAGCAATGCTTTGATCACGCTGCATAACCGCATCATCCATTGTCTGCTTGGAAACTGCTCCCTGTTCATACAATTTAATATAACGTTCCGCATTTACAGATGCATTAGCCTGTGCAGCACGGGCATTTGCCAAAGCTGCCTGCGCATTAAGTACATCCGCTAAATAAGTACGCTGATCAATAGAATATAACACTTGTCCGGCGGTTACAGTGTCACCACCTTTAAAAAATTTTCCTGTAATTTGCCCGGTAACCTGAGCTCTCAGCTCCATTTCCTGCTGAGCCTTCACAAAGCCGGTGTAATCATAAACGATAGGTGTATCACGTTTGATGACCTGCATAGTTTTAACCAGCGTGGCTTTCTCTCCACTCTGCTGTTCCTTGCCGCAGCCTGCCACTGTTACCAGTAATCCTACTGCCAAAGCCGCTGCCAAAGCCTTTTTTGCTTTACAGGAGCGGATAAAGCTCAACATAAGAAAACCTCCTTCTCATTCTTCTTAGATATTAAAACTCCAAGACCATAAAATGGGAATAATAATTCAGTTTAACAATAATATTATTATAAAATAGCGGTAAAATAAAAGCAACTGCTATTTTTTGAATTTATAGTAACATTTCTCTGTTTTTTGCCGATTTACTCCAATTTTAATACTTCGCTGACTAGCCAGTCAGCTTTTGCTTTTCATGAATTTTCTGCTTTTAATAAATTTATGCAAATTGCCCAAAGCAAAGCCGGATATTTCCTCTTTACCATTAATAGTCTGGAAAAGCAGCAGTTTATCCCCATCAATACACCATTCATCAGGCAAAGGTGTTGTAATTTGTACATTTTTATTGGCGTTAAGCAGATTTAACAGCTTTATAAGGTCAGGCTGCTTGGTATCAAGCAAATCACTGAGTTTTATTTTCCTGCCCGTTGTAGGATCAATATGGAGATTATGATGTATAAATATATCCTTACCGCTTATAAATTGGATACTAAGCATGTTCTTATTTGCAACCAGAACATTAAATGCCATATCGGCTTCCCCAAGGTAAAACTCCTGTAAATATGCATTATATTCCTGTTTCAATATTTCATTAAGTCTATTCTGTAATTCTGCATCATTATAATATGCTATAAGCGGATATGTTGCTTCCCCGCCTCCAAAAACTATTTTGCGCGGGATGACAGTATAGCCAACTCCTTCGGCGCCATCATTAATAGTATTATTTTTGATACCGCCAGTCACTAAAACAGCATATCCTCCCTGTTGCCATTTATCATTATCCATTTTCCATACGGTGCCAACATCAGCCAGTTCTCTGCCGGCCGCACTTATTTTTTGCACTGTCAGAAGTTCATCACTTCCGTCATGGTCCAGATCACAGGCCGTCAAAGAGAAAATCCCTCCGCATATGGGATCTCTTTCTGTTGATGTTATGTTCTGAACCTGTTCTGGTGTCAACCCAATACTATTTCCCTCACCATTAATCATATCAATAATCAGTTCATTTTCGCTGAACCAGACCCTTTGTACTACACCAGAATTATCAGTATCCGTAAAAATTTCACGAATCTGTGCCAAATCGGAAAAATCTACAATTCGAAAATCCGTATCCGCCTGCCAATTCCCGCGCCCTACAGCTACAAGCACCTGATCGTTTTTCCCGTCTACACTTACAAAATTCAGAAAGCATCCATAGCCGCCTGTTATAGAAGGTTCATAAGCAGCCAACAAATTCCCTCTTTCATCCTTCAGGAAAATTATCAGTTTATCCGTATAATTGCCGGATTTTCTATCGCCCCAGAGTTCTGCTGTAACATCAGAATTATTAATCTCTCCATTGATAGCAGCAAGCTTCACATTTGCCGCTTTAACCGGCGTCATCCATAAAAATAAACAAGCAGTAACTAATGCTACTTTCATTGTTACATTGAAACGCACGTTTTCACAACCTTCCTTAGCTGTATACCAATGCTGTCATATAGCTATTTTTATTATAGCATATACCAAATATCTGCTGTATAGATTTATTACCCTAACATGCACACTCAGCTTTAGTGAAAATAAATTATTTCATTTTTAATGCATTTTATCAATTAATAGTGTAAAATGATATAGGGAAAATATTTATTTTGTTTCTTTCAAAAAATATTACA
>JAJQAO010000010.1:4823-7441 GCA_021203775.1 Phascolarctobacterium sp. | reverse complement strand
AGGAAGGTTATTCTACAGCTCCAGATTATGTGCGTGAGATGGGATTCGGAGCTGGAATGGGTCTGCCAAATATGGTGAAATGCTCCGATAACTTTGATATTCATTCAGTTGTTGGCGAAGGAACAATAATCACAATGCGTTTTGAGCATTTAAGCAAAGATTTGTAGAGAAAAGAGGTGGTACGATGGCTCCGACAAAATATTTCCATTCTGTGAAATTATTACAGGATAGGTGTCAGGGCTGCGTATCCTGCGTTAAGACATGTCCAACGGAAGCTATAAGAGTACGCAATGGTAAGGCAGAGATTTTAAGTGACCGCTGTATTGACTGTGGAGCTTGTGTCGTAAACTGCCCTTATCATGCCTATACTATATATACAGATGCAATGGATGGGATGAAAGGCTATGCATATAATATAGTTTTGCCGGCTTCGTCATTGTATGCTCAATTTCCAGAGCAGATTACGCTAGAGAGCATTTGGAAGGGCTTGCATAATCTCGGGTTTGATGAAATTTTTGATGTATCACTGGCATCAGAATATATTGCTAGGGAAATAGAAACTTATGTAAAAGAATACAGTGGAGGAAGAAAACCATTGCTTTCCAGTACATGTCCTGCCGTGTTGAGATTGATACAAGTGAAATTCCCAGAGTTATTGAAACAGGTAGTACCCGTTCTGGCCCCAGTGGAGGCAGCTGCTATTTACGTGAAGAAAGCCGCGGCGCAAAGAATGAATTTACAACCAGAAAAAATCGGCGTTTGGTTTATTTCTCCTTGTCCTTCCAAGGAGAGTAATATCCGACAATCGGTGGATGTAGAAAAGACAGCGCTTAGCGGAAGTTTTAGCATAGCAGAAATTTATGGGAAACTGCTTAAAAACCTTGGCGGTGATGCTGAAATAAAAGTAATGACCGGCTCGTCCTATGGAATGGGCTGGGGTGTTTATGGGGGTGAATTACAGGCCGCTGGGTTGGAAAATGCCCTTGCGGTGCATGGTATAAATAATGTTTATGACATTTTGGAGCAGATATCAATGAACAAAATGCCGAAGCTTGATTATGTGGAATGTAGTGCCTGTCATGGAGGCTGTATTGGTGGGGCTCTTTCGGCTGAAAATAAATTTGTGGCAGAAAATAATTTACGCCGTCGTATAAAAAAATTACGTGATAATGAAATTGGCGACAGGGAGGCTGTGCTGCAAGGCAGTATGATAATAAAGGATTTCCCGAAATCAGAAACCTACCGCAAGAAAATCGTTCCACGCCCAATGATGCAGCTAGATGATGATATTATGGAAGCCATGAAAAAATTTGAACAAATGGAAGAAGTATTGCGGGTTTTGCCTGGATTGGACTGTGGTGCTTGCGGTGCACCTAGTTGCCAGGGATTAGCTGAGGATATTGTCAGAGGGAAGGCACATGAGATAGATTGTATTTTTAAACTACGAGGAAGTGTACATAAACTTGCGCAGGGAATGCTTAAACTTGCCAAGCAGATACCTATTTCTCATGAACCGGAGTCTTTAAAGACCATGGAGGAAGATAAAAATGAAAGTTAAGGAAATAATGGAAGCTTTAAATTTAAAACTACTGACGCCGGAATTATCTTTAGAAGGCGATATTAAGGGAGGTTATGCCTCTGATCTGTTAAGCAATGTCATGGGACAGGCACAGTCCGGTATGGTTTGGGTGACCATGCAGGGGCATCAGAATGTGGCTGCGGTTGCTTCGTTAATAGGATTGGCAGCTGTAATTGTAGCTGGAGATGCACCTGTGGAGGAAGATACTTTAAAAAAAGCTGTTCTAAATGAAGTCGTGATTTTTACAACTCCTCTTTCCTCTTATGATGTAATTGGTAAATTATATGCTTTAGGCATTGGTAATTCCTGATGCGCAGGGTTCTTGCTGATTTTCATATTCATACACTGCTCTCTCCCTGTGCAGAAATAGAAATGACTCCTAACCATATTGCTATGCGGGCAGCGGAATTCGGCATAGGTGCTATAGCTGTTACAGATCATAATGCATCTGCTAATGTGCTGGCGGCGTTACGGGCTGGTGAACGGTATGGGATTAAAGTTTTTCCAGGGATGGAAGTAGAGTGTGTGGAAGAAGCACACATAGTGGTTTTATTTGACACATTGAAACAGCTAAGGGCATGGCAGCAGCTTGTTGACAGTAAAATGAACGGCCTAAAAAATAATGCTGAGAAATTCGGAGCACAATTTGTTGTGGATGATGATGACAATTTTATTCGTGAAGAAAATCGTCTGCTGCTATCCCCACTGCAAATGACGGCGTCAGACGTAGTTAAGGAAACGGAAAAACTTGGGGGCATTAGTATCGCTGCTCATGTAGATAGACCTGCTTATAGCATTGTTGGCCAACTCGGGTTCGTAGAGCCGGGATTCGGGTTTTATGCGGCAGAAATATCAAGGGCAGGATGGCAACGTTCAGTACAGTCAAAGTTGCAGCGTCTGACTGGCTTCCTGCCCTATGTTACAAATTCAGATGCCCACAATATTTATGATTTTGTCCATGGGTTGAAAAATTTGCTTACGGTGGAGGAACTTACCATAGCAGAACTTAAACTAGCACTGCAGTGCAGAGAGGGACGAA
>JAJQAO010000010.1:0-4723 GCA_021203775.1 Phascolarctobacterium sp. | reverse complement strand
CTAGGCATTAAGGCTGGACATACTACAGATGATTTGCGGTTTACTTTGGAAACAGTGGCATGCGTTGGAGCATGCGGATTAGCTCCGGTTATGCAGGTTAACGAAGATACCCACGGTAGGCTTACGGCAGATAAATTAGCGGCAATCCTGCAAAGATATCAATAGATTATATATTATGCGCGAACTATCGTTACACATTTTGGATTTAGCGCAAAATTCAGTGGAAGCGGGCGCTAAAAATATTATTATTGATATAAATGAAAATGAAGACGGATATTTCGTTTTTCGCATTGAAGATGATGGACGGGGAATGACTGATGAAATGGTACAGCAGGTACGTGATCCGTTCGTCACTACCAGAATAACCCGCAAAGTAGGTATGGGCATACCGTTCATTGATATGGTAACACGACAGTGCGGAGGGCATCTTGATATAACGTCAGTCAAGGGCAGCGGGACTATCTTAAAAGCTTATTTTGAAAAAGATAATATTGACCGTCCGCCTTTAGGTAATATTGCGGAAAGCATTAAGGTGTTACTGGCAGGAGCCCCATGGCTGGATTTAGTATTCAGCTATCGTAAGGGAACTGAAGCTATGATTTTTTCAACTAAGGAAGTGCGTGGTATTTTAGGGAATACTGCGGATTTTACGGTTCCTGAGGTATGTACTTGGGTTGAATCTTATTTAGGGCAGGAAATTGCCCGTGTGGGAGGCAGGGAGATATAAAATGAAAACTTTAGCTGATTTACATGCTTTACGCGATAAGCTGAAGGCAGATATTAAGCTGAGAAAGGATGAAGGAACAATTATTATTGTCGGTATGGGAACATGTGGTATTGCTGCCGGGGCGCGCGAAGTAATGAGCGCTATTTTGGATGAGCTCGCTGCACGTAAACTGAATGATGTCCAGGTTCGCCAGACAGGCTGTATTGGCATGTGTGAAAAAGAAGTATTGGTGGATGTTATACGTCCTGGTGAGCCGCGTATTACATACGGTAAGGTGAAACCGGAGGACGTAAAAAAGATAATAGCGGACCATGTAGTTAATGGTCGCATAGTTGAAGATTTAGTAGTAGGCAAAATAGAGCAGGATTAATTTTTTGGAGGAGAAAAGTATGCAGCATATTAGAGCTCATGTTTTAGTTTGCGGCGGTACTGGCTGTAAATCGGCAGGATCAAAAGAAATACAGAGTAGGTTTACTAAGTGTTTGGAAGAATATGGTATGCAGGACGAAGTAATGCTCGTGGAAACTGGCTGTCATGGCTTTTGCGAGAATGGGCCGCTGGTTATTGTATATCCTGAAGGGACGTTTTACTGCCGTGTTAAGCCAGAAGATGTTAAGGAAATAGTTGAAAGTCACTTATATAAAGGGAGAATAGTCGACAGGCTTTTATATCACGAGCCACTGACACAGGAGAAGATTCCAAACTATTCTGAGATAGGCTTCTATAAAAAACAACACCGCTTAATTTTAGAAAACTGCGGAGCGATTAATCCTGAACAAATTGAAGAATATATTGCAGCCGGCGGTTATGAAGCGCTTGCAAAGGCATTGACGGCTATGAAACCCGAGGAAGTGGTGGAAGAAATAAAAAAGTCCGGCCTACGTGGCCGCGGAGGTGGAGGCTTTTCCACTGGGACGAAATGGCAGTTTGCTAAGGCCTCTGTTAGTGATAAAAAATACGTTATTTGTAACGCGGATGAAGGAGATCCGGGTGCATTTATGGATCGCAGCGTTCTGGAAGGTGATCCTCACAGAGTTCTGGAGGGCATGGCAATTTGCGGTTATGCCATTGGATCTGACGAAGGGTATATCTATGTGCGCGCTGAATATCCGCTGGCCATACAACGACTTCGGATAGCTATTGAACAAGCAGAGAAGATGGGCCTTCTCGGAGATAATATTTTCGGAAGCGGCTTTAATTTTAAAATTCATATTAAGGAAGGTGCAGGTGCTTTTGTTTGTGGCGAAGAAACGGCACTTATGGCTTCTATAGAGGGCAAACGAGGGATGCCTCGTCCTAGGCCACCGTTCCCAGCAGTATCCGGTTTATGGGGAAAACCTACTAATATAAACAATGTAGAAACATTTGCCAATGTGTCACAGATTATTGTCAATGGAGCTGACTGGTATTGTCAGTTTGGCACGGAAAAGTCCAAGGGTACTAAAGTGTTTGCTCTTACTGGGAAAATAAATAACACTGGGCTGGCCGAAGTCCCCATGGGTATTAGTATGCGCGAAATTATTTTTGACATTGGTGGTGGCATAACCAATGGCAAAAAGTTTAAAGCTGTTCAGATAGGCGGACCTTCAGGAGGTTGTCTACCAGAATCTATGCTTGATTTGCCAGTAGATTATGATTCTTTAATAACGGCAGGCGCTATGATGGGTAGCGGGGGCTTGGTTGTAATGGACGAGGACACCTGTATGGTAGATGTAGCAAAATTCTTTTTGAATTTCACTCAGTCTGAATCTTGCGGAAAATGTACTCCTTGCCGCGAAGGAACTAAACGTATGCTGGAAATTCTTACCCGCATTACAGAAGGGCAGGGGCGGGAAGGTGATATAGAATTGTTGGAAAATCTTGCTAAAAACATAAAAGAGACTGCTCTTTGCGGGTTAGGGCAGACAGCCCCTAATCCCGTACTCAGTACCTTAAGATTTTTCCGGCATGAATATGAAGCCCATATAAAGGAAAAACGTTGCCCGGCAGGAGTTTGTGAGAAGCTGGCAATATATGTGATTACTGAGGCATGCAAGGGTTGTGGTCTGTGTGCCCGCAATTGTCCTGCTCATGCTATAACTGGGGTTGCAAAACAAAAGCATGTTATTGACCCAGCAGTATGTATAAAATGCGGAGCTTGCATGGCAGCATGTCCATTTAAAGCAATAAAAAAGGTTTGAAGGGAGTGTGAATTATGACGATGATAAATATAACTATTGACGGCAAAAAAATTCATGCTCCTCAGGGTTCAAGCATTTTAGAAGCTGCTCAAAGTGCTGACGTGCATATTCCGACATTATGTTATCATCCGGAACTGCGTGCTGAAGGAGCGTGCCGCCTTTGCATGGTAGAAGCTTCGGGATCACGCTCTCTTGTGGCGTCTTGTGTTTATCCTATAAGTGAAGGCATGACTGTTAGGACCAATACATCTAAAGTGCGTGAAGCGCGTAAAACGGTAGTTGAACTTTTACTGGCCAATCATCCTAAGGACTGTCTGTGCTGTCAAAAGAATGGTGACTGTGAATTGCAAAAGATTGCAGCTGACCTGGGCGTTCGTAAAATACGCTTTGAAGGCGGTGAACAAAAGGCACATACTATAGATAACAGTAATCCGTCTTTAGTGCGTGATCAGGAAAAGTGTATTTTGTGCGGACGTTGTATCCGTGTCTGCCGTGATGTGCAGGGCATGAATGTTTACAGCTTTGCAGGCAGAGGATTTGGTGCTATCGTTTCTACTGCATTTGAGCAGGATCTTAAAGATTCCGTATGCACATATTGCGGGCAATGTTCCAGTGTTTGTCCTACGGGTGCTATTGTTGAAAAGGACGATACAGAAAAAGTTTGGGAGGCAATTAATAATCCCGAAAAAATTGTTATAGTGCAGACAGCTCCTTCTGTGCGTGTGGCTTTAGGGGAAGAGCTTGGGATTCCAGTGGGCAGTGTGGTAACAGGGAAAATGGTTGCTGCATTACGCCAGCTGGGATTTGACAAAGTATTTGATACTAATTTTTCTGCAGATTTGACTATTATGGAAGAGGGACATGAATTTATCCATCGATTGCAGAACGGTGGTGTATTGCCAATGATAACATCATGCAGTCCCGGATGGGTTAATATGATGGAACTGAAGTATCCTGAACTTTTACCGCATCTTTCCACTGCTAAATCACCGCAGCAGATGTTTGGGGCGGTTGCCAAAACTTATTTTGCGGAAAAATCTGGTATTGATCCAGCTAAAATTGTAAGTGTTTCTGTTATGCCGTGTACTGCTAAAAAGGCAGAAGCAATACGCGAGGAAATGTGCGACAGCGGTTACAGAGACGTGGATATTGTAATAACTACACGGGAACTTGGACGCATGATCCGTGAAGCAGGTCTGGACTTTGCTAATCTGCCTGAGGAAAACTATGATTCGCCGCTGGGAACCGGGACGGGCGCTGGAGTCATTTTTGGCACGACAGGTGGTGTTATGGAAGCAGCATTGCGTACAGTAGCAGATGTCCTAACGGGACAAGATCTGCCCAATGTAGATTATAATGAGGTCAGGGGCATGGCTGAGACACGCGAGGCCACGATCAAAATTGGTGATATGGAAGTAAAAATTGCTGTTGTCAATACCTTGTCATCCGCGCAGAAAATGCTGGAACGTATTAAGGCTGGCACAGCAGACTACCAGTTTATTGAAGTCATGGCATGCCCAGGAGGATGCATTGGTGGCGGCGGGCAGCCGGTGCCTGTAAATAGACAGATCAGGGAGGCACGACGGGCGGCATTACTTGATTGCGATAGGCATAGCGAACTGCGAAAGTCTCATCAAAATCCTGAAATCAAAACGCTTTATGCTACCTGGATGGGTAAGCCACTTGGTGAAAAAGCACATAATCTGTTACACACGCATTATTCTGCCAAGAAGCGATAATATAATAAAATTAAGATATGATATCAGATGGTAAGACCTCTCCAAATATATTGCATATAGTTTGCATATATAAGGGG
>JAJQAO010000029.1 GCA_021203775.1 Phascolarctobacterium sp. | reverse complement strand
TGTAAAACAAGTAACATATTTGCTACTATTTCAGCAAATCACAGGCATATAGAGCACAAAGGCTCTTAGCATCAAAAAGATGCCCATCCTTAATCATGGAAATAATTTCTCTCACTGTAAAAGCCTGCACGCCGATAAATTCATCTTCGTCGGTATGCTGTTTGTATGCAGTAAGGCCCCAAGCTTTATAAAGGTGAATGATCTCATCTGAGAATCCAGGAGTAGTGGCAATTGAAATAAGCCTCTGCCAGTGTTCTGCACTATAACCCGTTTCTTCGCTGAGTTCACGTACTGCACATTCATCAGGATCTTCATTTTCATGATCAAGCTTTCCTGCTGGAATTTCCCACATAACAGTTTCCAAAGGATAGCGGTATTGTTTTACCAGCACTATTCTGCCATCATCAAGTACTGGCACAATGGCTACGGCACCAGGGTGGCGTATATATTCCCTGGTGGAAATGCTTCCATCAGGCAATTTAGCTTTATCAATACCCACTTTCAGAAGATTCCCTTCAAAAACCTTCCTGCCTTCTAAGCGGATTTCTTCAAAATCTTTTTCGTGAAATTTATAAATCATTTAAAATAGCCTCTCAGTCTTACGTGCTTCTGCAGCACACAATAATTCGCTGGCATTGTTATAGGCAGCCTTGCTCTTTTTAACTGCCCCTGCCATACGCATGAGTTCCATAATCCGTTCATCCCTATCAAGAGCCGTAAGTATTGTAACCGTACGTCCATTGGTATTGAGTTTTTCTATATATATGTGTCTGTCAGCAAATGCCGCTATCTGCGGCAGATGGGTAAGGCAGATTACCTGCCCCACTTTTGAAATTATTGAAATTTTTTCTGCCATTTTCCACGCCGTAACACCACCAACTCCAGAATCTATTTCATCAAAAACCATTGTAGGCACACTGTTGGCATTCATCATAACTGTCTTTATGGCAAGCGCTATACGCGACAGTTCTCCTCCAGAAGCTACTTTTTCCATCTCATTTACTGGCTCTCCCATATTAGCGCTGAACATGAATTTTACCACGTCGCGCCCATGAAATGCAAAGTCATCCGATCGTGTGACAGTAATATTGAAAATACCATTTGACATTGCAAGATCATGGATATGCTCCGTAATAAGATCAGAAAGGCGTGCAGCAGACTCTTTCCGCGCTTCGCTTAGCTTATCTGCAGCATCCTGTAACTGTTTAAAATTTACAGCAAGTTCCTTTTCCATTCGCGCTATGACTTTTTCAATGTTCAAGAGTTCTTCATATTTATTCCGTGTTTCATCAAGATAGGCAAGAACTGCAACGACAGATCCCCCATATTTTTTCTCTAGGCGGGAAATTGTATCAAGTTTCTCCTGTACTGCATTAATCCTGCCACTGTTAAAATCACTATCGCATAAATATTTATTTATTTCCTGACGGCAATCGTCCAGCGTAATCCAAGCACTATCAACCATTGACGCTATGTCAAGTAGCTTTTCATCGTATTTACCAGCATTTTGAAGATTTGTTTTCACCCTGCCAAGGAGTCCTAGCACCATATTTTCATTGTCCAATAGTTCATGCGCGGAGCCTAACGCGTTGATAATTTTTTCACTGTTCTGAAGAATATTATTTTCATCCTCTAACGCTTCCTTTTCACCTGGCTTTAAATCTGCATTTAAAATTTCATTAATTTCCCATTTATATCTGTCGAGCAATAGTTCCCTATTTTCCTTACTTGCAGTAAGTTTTGCAAGTTCATTTTTTGCGAAAAGATAATTTTCATAGCATTTGGCATAATACTCTACCTTATTTTTAATTTCCCTGCTACCAAAAGCATCTGTAATAAGTCTCGCAGAGTCTTCCTGCAACAGGACCTGATTTTCATGCTGCCCGTGGATATCGACAAGGTATTCTCCAATCTGCCGCAACATAGAAAGCGGTATCTGTACGCCATTGGCAAAAGCCTTGCTTTTTCCAGTAGCATTGAACTGACGTTTCAAAAATAGTTCCTCGTCTGTTTCCATTCCTTGCCTAGAAAGATAAGTTTTCAGCTCAGGTATGCCGGAAATATCAAAAACAGCCTGTACCCAGAACTCATCTGTACCGTTACGAATATAATCTACAGAAGCCCTGCTGCCAAGTACAGTACCAAAAGCATCAATAAGAATTGATTTTCCTGCTCCAGTTTCTCCTGTAAAAACATTAAATCCCGACGAAAAATCGACTGATGCATCTTCTAGTAGTGCAAAATTATGAACATGCAATGATTGTAGCATTTTTTACACCTCAGATATGTTCTTTAATCCGCTCAATCAAAACAGGTATATTTACCCTCTTATCTGGAGCCACAAAAACAGTATCATCACCTGCAATAGTTCCTAATATTTCTGGCCATTTCATGTAATCTATTGCATAAGCCACTGCTTGACCTGCCCCAGGTAGAGTATGCACTATTACTAAAGATTCAGATGCTTTGATACTGAGAATGGAGTTTCGGAAAGTCTTCTCAAGCCGTCCAGAAGTCAGCATTTCACTATGATTTTTCGGATAAGTATAACGATAATTGCCATCTGCATCAGGTTCCTTTACCAGCATTAGTTCCTTAATATCGCGAGAAACCGTAGCCTGTGTGACATTAATTCCTTCCCTGTGCAGAGCTGCTGCTAAATCTTCCTGGGTTTCGATATTATTATTATCAATAATTTCTTTAATTTTGGCATGTCTCGTTACTTTCACATATATCACCCCACCTATAGATTTCGCATCAGTTTCTGCTGCCAAGTCTGGTAGTAGTCACGTCCAGTAAGCCTTATAAACTGCATTTTATAGGGGCTTTTTGAAATGCGCACGTAAGTACCTGATTTGACTTCTGCGGCATTCTCTCCATCTGCGGCAAGTACCATATCTTCATCACCAGGATCAAGCTCTATCGTTTCAGACATTGGGATAACAAGTGCTCTTGCCGTAAGCGAATGTGCACATATGGGTGTGATTATGCTTATATCAAGTTCCGGCTGTACCAGAGGACCTCCAGCAGAAAGCGAATATCCTGTGGACCCTGTAGCTGTAGCTACTATAATCCCGTCAGCAGCGTAAAAGCCTGAGGGTTTGCCATTAATATAAAGCCGTATATGAGCCATCTTACCAAAAGTTCCCTTTGTCAGCACAAAATCATTTAATGCATCAACCGTTACAGCACAGCGCCCCTTCTTAAAAAGATCTGCTCGAAGAAGACTGCGGTTTTCGATTATATATTTTTCTTCCCCAAGTCTGGCAATCGCTTTTTTGATCCCTTGGAAATCTATTTCCGCCAAAAAACCCAGCTTCCCAAAATTGATTCCAAATCCTGGAATTCCAAGTGGAGCTATATGTCGCGCCATTTTAAGAAAGGTCCCATCCCCACCTAAAGAAACCGCAGCATCCAATTTTTTTAGGCTTTTTCTGTCATTAGGATTATAGCCCTCACAACCATATTCCTCACATAGTTCACTGAATATGTACGGCTCAATTTTGTTTTCACGGCATAACTTTATGAACCCTATAAGATTTGTACACACTTTTTCCTTCCCCATATGCGGGAAAATTCCTAGTTTTTTCATTTACTCCTCGCTAATACGTTTTTTAAGTTCAACGTGACTGCGCTGAACAATATTGTCTATATCAATAAAGTTACTTTCACTGCCCAAAACAAGGTACAGCAGATATTCAATATTACCTTCTGGCCCTTTGACTGGCGAAAAATCAAGCCCTTTAATCCCAAAATCCTCATTTCCCGCAAAAGCAATAATGTTTTTTATAACGCTTTTGTGGACTGCCGAATGGTGTACAACGCCTTTTTTCCCAACATTATCCCTACCTGCCTCAAACTGTGGTTTTATAAGAGCTATTACAAACCCTCTGGGTTTTAGTAGTTTTTTCGCTGTAGGCAAAACTTTATCAAGTGAAATAAATGACACATCAATGAGCACTCCGTCCACTTTCCCTATTTTTTCAGAATCCATGTATCTTGCATTAGTACGCTCCATGTTAACTACCCGCACGTCACTTCGAAGCTTCCAAGCAAGCTGTCCATATCCGACATCTATCGCGAATACCTTATCAGCTCCATTTTGCAATGCACAGTCGGTAAATCCTCCCGTTGATGCGCCTATATCGGCAAGTACTTTCCCTTCAAGGTTGACTGGAAATACCCGAAGAGCCTTTTCTAATTTGAGTCCGCCACGACTTACATAGGCAATCTTGTTTCCTAAGATCCTTATATTGACAGTATCCTCTACCTGTGTGCCTGGTTTGTCTATTTTCTGATCATTTACTAATATTTCTCCTGCCATAACAGCAGATTGGGCCTTAGTTCTGCTTTCATAGAGTCCTCTTTCGACAAGAAGTACATCAAGACGCTGTTTAGTCAAATTTTTCACCCTTTATTTTATTAGCAATGTTATTAACATCCATACCAATATCCTTTAGCAGTTGTTCCCTAGGGCCATGTCCTACGAATTTATCTGGAATACCGAAGAGGAGTACTTTGGGACTATATTTCGATTCATTTATGGTCTCAAGCACAACACTCCCTGCTCCTCCTGAAACCGCCCCTTCCTCTAAAACAGCAATTGTTTTATACTTTGCTGCATGTTCAAGAAGGAGATCTTTATCAAGCGGCTTTACAAAACGCATATTTACGACTGTTGCAGTAATATTATCAGTTGCCAGTTTTTCAGCCACTTTTACAGCTATCTCCACCATAGTACCAATTGCCCAGATAGAAATATCAGATCCATATTTTATAACTTCAGCTTTACCCAAAGTGATTGCATGGATAGTCTCATCAATATCAACTCCAATTCCATATGCTCTTGGATAACGTAAAGCTACTGGCCCAGTATGATTAATAGCCGTAAACAACATGTGTCGCAACTCATTTTCATCTTTTGGCGCCATGATCATCATATTCGGCATAGAACGCAAATAAGCATAATCAAAAACCCCATGATGTGTATAGCCGTCATCACCTACAAAACCAGCACGGTCAAGACAAAAAGTTACATGCAGATTCTGCATACAGATATCATGCATAATAGAATCATATGCCCTTTGAAGGAATGTTGAATAAACAGCGACAACAGGCTTCAGTCCTGCTACCGCCATTCCTGCTGCTGCTGTAGCCGCATGCTGTTCTGCTATGCCTACATCAAAAAATCTTTCAGGATATTTTTCTGCAAATGAGGTAAGGCCTGTCCCATCAGGCATTGCAGCCGTAATGGCAACTATTTTTTCGTCTGTGGATGCCATTCTGACAATTGTTTCTCCAAATACTTCTGTATATGTTGGCGGAGAATTATTCAGTCCTATCTTTTTCCCTGTTGCTATATCAAAAGGCCCCGTACCATGAAATTTATTGGGATTTTCCTCGGCAGGTTTATATCCCCTGCCTTTCTGGGTGAGAACGTGAACCAATACAGGACCATTTATACGTTTGGCAGTTTCAAACAGCCCCACCATACCATTATAGTCGTGCCCATCAATTGGACCTAGATACGTGAATCCTAGTTCCTCAAAAACAGACATAGGTACCATAAGATATTTAACGCTGCCCTTGACGCGTTGGATGACTTTAAGCACATCTTGGCCAAAATTCATACTTTTCAGCCATCCTTCAAAGTCTCCCTTAATTTTGGTATAAATTTCTCCTGTACGCAAACGGTAAAGATACTCTGACATGGCACCTACATTTTTTGATATGGACATTTCATTATCATTTAAAACAACCATCAATTTTTTATGCAGATTGCCAGCATTATTCAGCGCTTCAAAAGCCATCCCACCCGTCATTGAACCATCGCCTATAACAGCAACTACATTGTAATCTTCATGCTGTAAATCACGAGCAATTGCCATACCTAGTGCTGCTGAAATAGACGTACTGGAATGCCCTGTTCCGAAAGCATCATGTTTGCTTTCACTTATTTTCGGAAATCCAGAAATGCCTCCGTACTGCCGGAGGGTATTGAATTTCTTGCGCCTACCAGTAATGATTTTATGGATATATGACTGGTGCCCCACATCAAAAATTATTTTATCCTTCGGCGTTGAAAATACTTTATGCAAAGCGAGTGTAAGTTCCACAACCCCAAGATTAGGCGCCAAATGCCCTCCATTCCTAGAAACTACTTGAATTAGCATTTCTCTAATCTCACTAGCCAGCTGTATTATTTGCTCATTTGTCAGTTTTTTTATATCATCAGGTGAATTTATATCATCAATTAATTTCCTTTTTGCTAATGGATGTTCGCCCAACTTAACTCCTCCGATTGCACATCATACGTGTTATTTCACGCAAAGGTTTTGCATTATCACCAAACATTCCCAGACACTGCAATGCCTCGGTTGTAGTTTTCATAGCCATCTCCTTTGCTACATCAAGTGTATAGATGCTAACATAAGTTGATTTATGATTCTTCTCGTCGCTGCCTATTGGTTTACCAAGTTCGTCTGCATCGCCTTCCACATCAAGAATATCATCCGTAATCTGGAAAGCCAGCCCCAAAAGATCCGCAAATCTAGTAAGTGCTATAAGCTGCTCTGGCGTAGCTCCTGCAAGTCTCGCACCTCCTCTTACAGCAGCAATAAATAGTGCTCCTGTTTTTCCTGTATGCATACGGCGGAGGTCTTCTGCAGAAACCTGCTTTCCTTCATATTCAATGTCAAGTCCCTGTCCGCCAACCATCCCAAAATTACCAGCGCACATGGCTATTTCCCTGACCGTTTCTATTAAAGCTTCGTGGTCAACATTTTTCTGCTCCAGCATTACTTCAAATGCAAGTGTGAGAAGTCCATCCCCTGCAAGAACTGCCATAGCCTCCCCATATATCTTATGATTTGTGGGTCGGCCCCGGCGGTAGTCATCATTATCCATGCACGGCAGATCATCGTGAATAAGGGAATAGGTATGAATCATCTCAAGACCGCAGGCTACAGGAAGATAATTATAACCTTTCTTACCTAGTGCCTCCGCAGTAGACATAAGGATAATTGGACGTATGCGCTTTCCTCCTGCAAGAAGACTGTAAGCCATAGCATCATCAACCTTAGAGATACCTTTTTTAGCCATGCGTTTTTCCAAAAAATCCTCAATTAATTTTTTTCTGGCATCGTAATAGACTTTAAAATCCATTCAATCCTCCAAATCCTGAAAAGGCTCTAGCTTATAGTCATTACTTGTTACAGTAACGATTTTTTCAACTTCCTGTCTTGCAGTATTCAGCTTATCTGCGCATATTTTGCTAAGTTCAATTCCGTATTTGAAAGCCTCAACGGACTCATCAAGCGTAAGCCCTCCACTTTCCAGCATTTCTACATGCTTTTCCAGTTCGGCAAGCGCTTCTTCAAATTTCATATCTTTTACAACTTTTTTATCAGTCATTTTTACCGCCTTTCCGTACTACGTACCACTGAAATTATTTTGCCGTCAGCAAGAGTAGTCTTCAGTTCCTGTCCACATTGCACCTGATCCACTGAGTTGACAGTTGTACTCTCAATTTCCGTTACCGTAAAGCCACGTGCCAAAACCGCCAAAGGACTTAGGTTATCAAGCTTCGTAGCAAAAAGTTCGAATTTATGTCTCTCCTCCTGTAACCTATTATCAATGTATTCTGTCAAATATTTACAGGCACTATCAAGTCTTAATATGCTGTCTTCAAAGAGTCGTTCCGGATCCTGCAGAACCCAGGAACGGTTTATAGTATCTAGTTTTAAGCTAGCGCGTTCAATTTTATCCATAAGCAGATTTCTAGTACGCTGTTGCAGGTCATTAAGCCTTCGCTTTAAAATATCCATATCGGCAACAGCAAGCTGCGCGGCATGTGTTGGAGTAGCTGCTCTTTTATCTGCAGCAAAATCGCAGAGAGTAAAATCCGTCTCGTGCCCTACGGCACTGATAATAGGTATTTCAGATGCTGCTACAGCTCTAACCGTTATCTCCTCGTTAAAGGCCCAGAGGTCTTCAATAGAACCGCCTCCACGACCAACTATAAGGACATCGGCAAGCTTATGCTTGTTAAAGAAATATATAGCCCCAGCTATTTCTCCAGCAGCCCCATCGCCCTGTACCTTTACAGGATAGATTAGTATTTTAACACCTTCGCTACGCTGCCTCGCTACCCTGATGATATCCCTAACAGCGGCTCCATCGGCTGATGTAATGATGCCGACTATTTTTGTATATTGAGGTATTTCTTTTTTACGCCTTTCGTCAAAAAGTCCTTCTTCCCCTAATTTTTGCTTCAATTTTTCAAAGGCCATCATAAGTTCGCCTTCTCCCTGGCAAAGAAGCATATCCGCATAAAGCTGGTAGTTGCCGTCACGTTCGAAAACACCAATACGCCCCACGACAACGACCTTATCTCCATTTCGCGGTTCAAAGCGAAGATACGCAGCCTGCCTTTTGAACATTACCGATTTTAGGACAGAAGTCTCATCTTTTAATGAAAAATAACAATGTCCAGAAGAATAGCGTTTAAAATTAGATATTTCCCCCGCAACCTGAACATTGCGGAGGAGCGGCTCGTGGTCCAGTATATTTTTAACAAAAGCATTAATTTCACTTACTGAATAAATTTTCTCTTCCATCAGCCTTCACCCATGTATCTGGCAAAAGTAGCGCAACCAACAGCATTATCACTGCTAAAACGTACCTCCGGAACCCAACAGTGTACATTTTTTTCGGCAAGTTTTGTGATAACATGTCTGCGGATAAAATTATTGGCAGATACACCGCCTACCAGCAACACATCAGCCACTTTATATTCATCTATTCCATTTGCCAGCATTCTGGCAAAACTTTCAGCAAGAACATATTCCGTTCCAAGTGCTAGTGTTCCCACATCGCAACTTTGCAATTTACGCATGGCAGCTGTAGCAGGTCCAGATAGACTTATATTTGTCCCGGTAACTGATATAGGTAGATCTATTTTCTCCTCTGCACGCTCTGCGATTTTTTCAAGTTCCGGTCCTGCAGGAAACTTAAGTCCAAGGGCAACTCCAATACGGTCAATAAATTGTCCGGCATGCAGATCAATGCTTCCCCCGACTTGTGCTAATGAATATTCGCCATTGTTCTCCGTCCTCACAAAGAGCAGATCGGTTGTACCTCCTGATGCATGCAGCATTAAAAATTTTTCTGCACTAAGCCCTTTAGCAGAAAAAAGTCCTGCACCTAAATGATTTTCCTGGTGGCTTAGCATATAAAGCTTACTGCCAGTTGCAACAGCAAGTGCACGCGCTATACCAAGTCCTGCGAGAAATACTGGCATATATGATCCTTTAACCGAACGCGGGAATGCAGAAACACCGACGCCAAGAAGACGGTAACCTTTATCTCTAAGAGCTGTTTCTAGAAGTTCAGGCAGGTTTCGCGTATGCTGAAAAACCATCTCCGACTGTTTTAGCCCACATTTCCCCTGTTTTACTGTCAAAACCCTGCGTACATCTTCCATCAGTTCTCCTTCTGCTGAAATAACGGCTACTGATGTAGTGTAGCAGCTTGTGTCAATACCAAGATAAACATATTGCATGCTATTTTACCATTTTCCCTAAAATTCCATTGATAAAACGGGGTGACTCATCCGTACCATATTTTTTTGCGATTTCCACTGCCTCATTAATGACAACATTTGGTACAATATTTTTATCAGCAAAAAGCATTTCAAAAACAGCAATACGTAGAATATTACGATCCGTAGCCGGCATCCTTTCTACCGTCCAATCAATTGCATACTGCCCCACCTTTTCGTCAATTTCTGGCAAATGCTCAAGAACCCCTTTGAGAACATCTTCTGCATATTCTCTGGCTTTTTCCGCATTCGGCTCCTTGCGTGCCAATAAAGAAGCTTCTAGAGCCTGCTCTTTACTGCATCCAGAAAAATCTATCTGAAAAAGACTTTGCAGTACTACTTCCCGTGCTGTTCTGCGAATCATTTTTGTCCTCTTTCTCCTAAATGTTATCTATGATATCCTGGAGGCAGTAACCTGTCCAGCCACTCTACAAGATCTTCCTTTTTATCCAGTTTATTCCCTAAAAAGAAACCTCCTGAAACACAAATAAGCAGAAAGATGGCCTTGAAAAATCCCAGCCATAAAAACATTGCCCCAACAAATAATCCAGCTAAGGTACACAACAAACGCCCGCGATAATTTTGCCAAATATCCGTAAAAACTTCATTGAACATTTTTTTGCCCTCTATTTCTTAGCATTAATCTGTTTATAGAATAGCTCTATTTCTTTTACGTCGACACCAGTTACCTTTTTAATGGTATCCTTAACGTTCGTCTTAACTTCACTTGTGGTTTCCGGAATATTTATCCCTGGTTCTATGGAAGCATTTATCCTAACATTAATGGCCGCTTCTTCAAGCTTTACTATAACCTTTACATTATGGATTCCATAAACCTCCTGCGCTAAAGAAGCAATATACCCCTCCAAGGCACCTTTACCTACCTGGACCTTACCGTTAGGGCCATCGCTAAGTTTTAGAGAATTTTCGCCCGAAACCCCGATCCCTGCAATAAGAAGACGGATACTTACGAGAAGCGTAATAACACCGCCTACAGCATAAATCCAGTTGCCAGGTACCCCAGCCATAAAATTGGAAATTGCTTCCTCGGGGAAAACATCCAGGCTACAGAGTATCATAAAGATGGATACTACTGCCATAAGGATAGTATACAGAGTCAGAATTATTCTATCAGGTATCCCCATTATTCTCAGCCCTCCTTAATAATTGCTTCTTTACTTGTCGGCATCTGATTCTTTTTTGTCAAAAGATTCTTTGTGTTTTTCATCTATCTGTTCTTCGTCATTCAATGGTTCCTCATCTAAAACTTCTTCTGCAGCTTTTTCTAGTTCGGTCTTTTCACGTTTAACAACCCCTTCGACATGCACGTCCACAGTACGTACTTCATAGCCCGCCATTTTTTCTACAGCATCCTTGACCGTTTCTTGAATTTGCAGCGCTATTTCTGGAATGAAATTTCCATATTCAATATTGACATATATACTTATGGTAACCACTTTCCCGTCAAAACTCAGGCGAACCCCTTTGGAAGAATTCTCCTTTCCAAGGAATTGGTTAATATCATCAGTAAGTCCCCCGCTCATGCTGTGTACTCCAGGTATTTCCTGAGCTGCCAAACTTGCTACGATGGAAACAACCTCATCTGCAACCCTGATATTGCCTATATCTTCTGTTGTTTCGTTTGTCTCGTCATCCGCGGCAGTATTTTTATTCATCAATGTTTTATACTCGCTCATGACAAGCACCTCCTGCTATTATAGGGATTTAATTATATTTCCCGCTTTTACTATCATTTTATTATAGCATACTAATATTTATTTTTCTATTTAAAAAATGCATAAAAAAACAGCAGCTGAGCTGCTGTTTTTCGTCATGCACGCTCTATGTAGTCACCAGTTCTAGTATCAATCCGTAAAACATCTCCCTCATTAATAAAGAGTGGTACCTTTACAACATACCCTGTATCCATTTTCGCATTCTTACTGCCGCCCGTAGCGGTATCTCCTCTAATTCCAGGATCCGTTTCAACAACGGTAAGCTCTACTGTATTCGGAAGGTCAATTCCAAGAATTCTGTTGTCATATATCATTATTTTTACATCCATGTTTTCTTTTAGAAAGTTCAGAGCATCACCAAGCTGTTCCTTCAAAAGTTCCATCTGCTCATAAGTTTCATTATCCATAAACACATACATTCCGTCAGATTCATACAAATACTGCATTTCGCGCCGATCTATGCGGGCTTTCGGGAATCTTTCGCCTGCATTAAAGGCACGTTCGACAACAGCACCTGTGCACAAGTTACGCAATTTCGCCCGCACAAAAGCTGCGCCTTTTCCAGGTTTCACATGCTGGAATTCTACTACCTGCCAAGCGTCACCGTCAATAGTTATTGTTACATTTGTTTTGAATTCGTTTGTGGAAATCATTGGTTCGTCCCCCTGTAATTTTTTTCTAATTCAGAAAATTTCAATCATCTGCTTTTTGACTCCACTTAAGGCACATGCCCCTTCTTCTGTCAAAACAACAGTGTCCTCTATACGAACCCCGCCTTTGCCGGGGATGTATATCCCAGGTTCAATGGTGAAAACCATACCTGTTAAAAGTTCTGTTTCGCCGCGTTTGCTTATTGTCGGCATTTCGTGTATTTCAAGTCCGACGCCATGTCCAAGCCCATGAATGAAATACTTTCCATAACCTCTTTGTGAAATATGGTCCCTTACAATAGTATCAAGCTCTTTCCCTTTCATACCAACCTTTGCCGATTTCATCCCGAGACGCTGCGCTTCCTCAACAATCGCATAAATTTCCTTATGCCAAGAATCAGCCATACCTAGGACCACTGTTCTCGTCATATCGGAATGGTACCCGTGATATACGGCACCAAAATCAAAAGTAATAAAGTCCCCATTTTCAATAACTCGATCCGTTGGCATACCATGTGGCAGGGCACTGCGCTCCCCACTTGCAACTATAGTATCAAAAGATGGTTTTTCGCTACCCATAACACGCATATAATATTCCAACCTGCTGGCCAATGATCTTTCCGTGCACCCAGGCTTAATATCATTTAAAATGGAGTTGAAAGCATTATCAGCAATGCGTGCTGCCTCGATAAGAAAACTCAGTTCTTTTTTATCCTTAACCATGCGAATATCGTCAAGATTAAGATTTTTTAAAGTGGCATCCGCAAGAAGTTCTTGTAATTCAACGGCATCTGTATAGGAGAAAGAATTGCCGTCAAATCCCACTATTTTTGAATCCTTGGCAAGATCTGCGGCAGCTGCCCAGATATTACCGCTATATTCAAGGACTTTGAAAATTTTAACTTCGTTCTTTGCCTGTTCGGTATAACGGCCATCTGTAATTAGTACTCCTTTTAATCTGTCAATATAAAGCAGGCTGGAGTCACCTGTAAATCCAGTTATGTAGCTTATGATAACAGGATTTTTGATAATAATGCTGTTAACTCCTTCAGCGCTCATTATTTCCATAACTCTAGAAAGACGTGCCATTTTTTACCTCGCATACAGATAAATTACTTGAATATTTTATCATTTACTAGAAAAAGTTTCAATAATTTCTACTTCAAAAGGCAGATTTTTCAGAATATCAAGTACCAACTTTGAAGTATCTGGTGTCGGATAAAAAAGCATAATCCCCCTGTCTCCATCTATCGTGTTAATAGCTGTAAGATGTCCAAAGCCCTGCATTATCCAATTAACATAGGCAATATTTTTCGAATCTACCCGTACACGAATAATATTATTCATTGCAATTTTCTCCGCAAAAGGGAATTTAACAATAATTTTTCAGAAACTGAAGAAGAAAATTTCATCTTGGCATGAGGAGCACAGTTTATGGTATTCCCATATTCATCTTCCATGTTTTTAAGAGTTATTTTGCAGATCCTACCGTCAGGCATAAGCACTTCCAGTAATTCTCCTTCCGCTACATGATTGCGCTGCTCAAAATATGCCCTCTTAAGTTTTTCATCGTATCCTGTAACAATTCCGACAAAATCATGGGTCTGTTCATAGCTTGATGTAGTATAAATCTGAGCTTCGCTGCCAGGTTTTCCGAGGAAAAACGCCGTAGTATATGGTCTGTGAGAAACCTTCTCGAGTTCTTCATGCCAGGCTTCAAAATTTTTTTCTCCTCCTAAAAATAAGGTGTCAATCGCCTTCCTGTATACACTGACCACAGTAGCAACATAATGTACGCTTTTCATGCGACCTTCAATTTTAAAACTGCTGACACCTGCATTCATGAGCTGTGGCAGGTAGTCAATAAGGCATAGATCCCCTGAATTCATAATATAAGTACCGCGATCATCTTCCGCTATATCAAACTGTTGCCCAGGCCTTTTCTTCTCCATAAGGGTATATTCCCAACGACAAGCTTGGGTACATGCTCCACGGTTGCTGTCACGTCCCGTAAGATAACTGCTTAACAGACAGCGTCCACTATAGGATATACACATGGCGCCATGCACGAAAACTTCAAGTTCGACACATGTTTTTGCTCTAATTTCCTCAATTTCCTTAAGAGAAAGCTCGCGAGCAAGGACCACTCTCTTTACCCCAATTTTTTCCCATGCAAGTACGGCTTCATAATTTGTTGTATTGGCTTGGGTGCTGATATGAAGCGGCATGTCAGGTACAATACGCCTAGCTACTTCCAATACTCCGAGATCCGAAACAAGAAAAGCATCTGCGCCGGCCATTTCTAAATCCTGAAGATACTGCGGTAGTTTATCAATATCATTGTTATGAGCAAAAATATTAACCGTTACATAAACTTTTCTGCCGAGCCTATGGGCAAAATCAGCCATTTCTTTTATTTCTTCAAGAGAAAAATTATCTGCAAAAGCCCTGAGCCCAAACATTTTACCGCCAAGATAAACAGCATCTGCTCCATAAAGAAAAGCTATCTTCCCTTTTTCTATATTTCCTGCCGGAGCCAGAAGCTCTGGCTTTCTAATTGTCATCATTTATTTTTCCTCGTTTATTTCATAAATAGCCTGTTGATGTTCAATGTAAGTCGTACTAAAACGATGGTGCCCGTCTTTTTCCGCTACAAAATAAAGATAGTCCGTCCTCTCAGGATTAATTACAGACTTAATGGCTTTCATTCCCGGGCAAGCAATTGGTCCCGGCGGCAAGCCGATATTCTGATATGTGTTGTATGGATCCTCTATTTCAGTATCCTTAAAAGTTATAATGTCCCTCTGTTTGCCACCCAGAATATACTGAACTGTAGTATCCGACTGTATAGGCATTCCTATCTCAAGCCTTTTCAGAAAAATCCCTGCAATGCGTGGCTGTTCCTCAGGAAAAACCGCTTCCTGTTCCACCATGGCAGCAATATTTATTACGTCACGTACAGGCATCATCATTCTACGCGCACCTTTAAAAATATTTTCTTTTTCCAACTCGCTATTAAACTGTTCCACCATTTTCTCCAGCAACTGCGCTTCGGTGATATCCGCAGGAAGCTCATAGGTCGCAGGAAAGATAAATCCTTCGGCCATATAGCGCACATTGGGATTATTTGTCTGCATATAGTAATAAGGTGCATACCTTTTAGCCGCAGCCATAAATTTTTTTGCACTACCAAGGCCTTCTCTCTCAATTTTCTCGGCAGCTCTGACAATTGTGAAACCTTCTGGCAAGGTAAAACTGAGGAATTGCACCTTTCCTTTGGAAAGTACATCAACAATCTCCCTGTTACTCAGTCCTCCCTCTAACTGATAGACTCCAGCCTGAAGTTTTTCCGCAAGACCCATAAGTCTAGCTTCCAGACGAAAAGCACTGGTGTTTTTTACGAGTTGTCTTTCATGCAGCATATCGGCAATTCCAGCAGTCGTCATTCCTTCAGCTATCCGTATTACCCTGAATCCCTGGCATGCAAATTCCCGATTATCCCCCATATTGCGGAGAACCATAGAAAAAAGCAACACTAATATTATTAATATTGTGGCAGCGTAATAAAAATATTTTTTGCGTATATTTTCCAACTCTGTCCTCCAAATATAAATGTCACTACAATAAGTGATGTACGAAAAATACCGGACCGAAGTCCGGCATTTTTTTAGTTCTCATCCCACTCGTTAAATAACTTTCCATAAGTTTCCTTAACTTCTTCAAATTCTTTGTCAGTTGGGTCCAAATAAACTGGCTCGCCATTTTCATCAAACTCAAGGCGAGCTATGACTACGCTGTCTTCATCACACTCTCCATCCACACAATCACAGGACTCATTGTCTATACATGACAAAATGGCGTAATTTTTATTTCCCACAGGAATTACCATTTCCTCAAAAAAATAGGACTCATTGCCTTCCTCGTCGCTAATTACGACAATATTATTTATTTCATCTTCCATCATGGCTTGAATTTCAGGATCGCTGAAATCTTTTCCCATATTGCACCCCACGTATTATTTGTATTTTTATTTTATAATAATTCGTACATATATGTCAAAACTGTCTGCTGTCAAGATAATTTTGCAATATTACCACTGCAGCCAGTTTGTCAATAACCTTTTTTCTTTTGTTACGACGTACATCTGCATCAATGAGCACCTTATTTGCTGCTACAGTGGAAAGCCTCTCATCCCATAAGACTATCTGAATACTGGGAAACCGACGGCGCATTTCATCCGCAAAATTTTCGCTTATCTGTGCTCTCTCCCCGATAGTGCCATTCATATTTTTAGGATACCCAATAACCACTGTACTGACCTGATTTTCTTTAATAAGTTGATCCAAACGAGAAAAATCCTGTTCCACTCCAGTCCTTTTTATCGTTTCTAAGCCATTTGCAATAAGCTTCATAAGATCGCTGACAGCAACGCCAATTGTCCTATCCCCTACATCAAGGGACATTACTCGCATATTATTTCAGCCCCTTAAGATAACTGATGACCAGCTCTTCAATAAGCTCATAACGTTCATGCCGGCGCAGTTTTGTACGCGCATTATCATAGCTAGTTATATATGCTGGATCTCCACTTAAAAAATATCCTGTCAGCTGGTCAACTGGATTATATCCCTTTTCCTTGAGAGCCCTGCATACCTCTTTTAAGGTTTCGGCCACTTCTTTTTTTTCAGGATTTCTTTTAAACATCATGGTTTCCTGGGATACATCGCTCATAACCGACTCCTCCTTTATCACTCTTAACGCTTAACACTATTTTAGCATACTTTAAACGAAAATGCTGTAAAACTAAGAAGACGTTCCCTCACGAGAGCGTCTTCTTTATTACTTAATCTGCTCTTTAATGATATCCCATGCAGCGCAAAGTGCCGCATCAAGTTTTGCTGGATCCTTTCCGCCTGCCTGTGCCATATCAGGGCGTCCGCCGCCGCTTCCCCCACAGAGCGCAGCGATTGCTTTAACTATATTTCCCGCATGCACGCCTTTTTCTACAGCCATTTTGTTTGCCATTGTAAGTATGCTGATTTTTCCGCTATCAAAAACGGTCGCGAGAACTATCACGCCACCAGTTTTATCCCTCATTTTATCACCAAGACTACGCAGAGCCTCAGGATTTTCCGCTCTTACTTTCTGCACAAGAGCCGGCACACCATTTATTTCTCGTATATTGTCCGTAGCGCCGCTTATCTGGCCTACCGCAAGCTGTCCTGTAAGCTCATCTACCTTTTTCAACGTACTCTTATGTTCAGCCTGTAGCATTTCAAGACGTACTGGCAAATCATTTACACGACATTTCAATGATACAGCAAGATTTCTTACCATATCTTCCGTCTCATTTACATGAAGAATTGCACCATATCCAGTAACAGCCTCAATACGCCGCACTCCTGCTCCAGTACTGCCCTCTGAAATGATTTTAAACATTCCAATCTGAGCAGTATTATTTACATGGCTTCCGCCGCAGAATTCCATGGAAAATTCAGGAACAGTAACCACCCTCACTATGTCTCCATATTTTTCGCCAAAAAGTGCTGTTGCTCCACGTTTTTTCGCTTCCTCTATTGGAAGTTCCTCGATTTCCACATTGATCCCTGCAAGAATTTCATCATTGACCAATGCTTCCACCTTTTTTATCTCATCATCTGTCATCTGTGAAAAATGCGAAAAATCAAAATGCAGACGGTCTGGACCTACATAGCTTCCCGCCTGATTTACATGCTCTCCAAGAACCATTTTTAAAGCAGCATGCAAAAGATGTGTAGCAGTATGATTGCGCGCAATATCCATCTTTCGTCTGATATCTATTTCAAAACCAATATTTTCACCCACCGAAACAGTTCCTTCCATAACAGTTCCAATCATTATGGTAACTCCATCTGGAAGTTTTCTTGTTCCAGTAATGTTTATAACGCCTGACGGTGCGATAATACGCCCGATATCGCCAAGTTGGCCGCCACCTTCAGCATGAAAAGCAGTAATGTCAGAAATTATAGCAACTTCGCAACCGTCAGTCATTGTTTCCACGGTCTGCGCATCCTGCGCTGGATAGAGTTTCAGTATGGTTCCCTTTTTTGCCTTTTCATCAACTTTCAGAGCAGCAATATCCAGTCCTCTTGTATTATAAATTACAGGTCTTCCCGCCTTGTCATCCCTAGCTTCACGCGCCATTTTACGCTGTACTGCAAGGGCTTTTTCAAAACCGTCTTTATCTACTGTCATGCCTTGCTCGGCAAGTATTTCCTCTGTAAGTTCCAGAGGAAACCCAAAAGTGTCACTGAGTTTAAATGCGGTAGCACCATTTAGCACAGTTGCATTTTCCGCCACAAGTTTCCCTATTTCATCTTTTAATAATTCACTTCCCTGCTTTAATGTACGTAGGAAACTTGTTTCCTCCATTTCGATGACTTTCTGGATATATGTGCGTTTTTCCGTAAGATTGGTATATATATGGCCAAACATTTTAATAATCACATCAACGGCTCCTGCAAGGAACATTCCATTAATGCCTATAAGCCTACCGTGACGCACGGCCCGGCGCAATACGCGGCGGAGTACATACCCCCTACCCTCGTTTGACGGCAATATGCCGTCGCCAATCATAAAGGTAATGCTACGAGCATGATCTGCAATAACCTTAAGAGAAACATCAATTTCCTTATCTTTCCCATATTCCACCCCTGCCACATTTGCCGCATACTCAATAATGGGGAAGATAAGATCAGTTTCAAAATTTGAAGGTTTTTCCTGAATCACAGATGCTAGACGCTCAAGTCCTGCACCAGTATCTATATTCTTACTTTTCAGTGGTGAATATGTCCCATCATCATTCTTATTATACTGAGTGAATACTAGATTCCAGATTTCAAGGAATCTGTCACAATCGCACCCCACTGTACACTCAGGACGACCACATCCACGTTCTTTCCCAAGATCTACATGGATCTCAGAACACGGTCCGCATGGTCCACTGCCTATTTCCCAGAAATTTTCTTCAAGGCGCACGATTCTCTCATCTGGCACGCCAACCAAATTATGCCAGATATCGTATGCCTCATCATCCTCCGTATGAATGGTAATCCACAGTTTTTCGCCTGGTATAGCAAGCTCTTTTGTTATAAACTCCCAACTCCAAGGAATGACATCTTGTTTAAAATAGTCTCCAAAGGAAAAGTTCCCGAGCATCTCAAAATATGTATGATGTCTTGCAGTACGTCCGACATTCTCAATATCACCCGTACGCACGCATTTTTGACAGGTAGTGACACGAAGAGAAGGCGGCTTCATTTTACCTGTGAAAAATGGCTTAAAAGGAGCCATGCCCGCACCAATCAAAAGAAGTGTGGGATCGTCCTGTGGTATAAGCGATGCACTAGGTAACCTCAAATGTCCTTTTTTTTCAAAGAAGCCGAGAAATTTTTCACGTATTTCATTACCAGTCAGATATTTCATAACAAATTAACTCCTTATATATTTTGCAGATAGGAAAATTATACAATCACCTATGGTTAAAGTCAATTAAACCGCAGTTATTTCGCCTTCTTTTTGAATTTTGTACCAGTATCTTGCCCATTACCGCTGGGCACATAGTATTTTGCATCTTTAATCTCATCAGGAAGATACTGCTGCTCTGCCCAACCGCCAAAACTGTGAACATATTTATAACCTATTCCGTGACCTAAAAGCTTTGCTCCAGGATAGCTTGCATCTTTTAAATGCACCGGAACATTACCACAATTTTTCGTGCGCACATCACTTCTGGCACTTTCTATTCCCATATAAGCAGAGTTGCTTTTGGGTGCATTAGCTATGTAACAAACGGCTTCCGCAAGCGGTATCTGTGCCTCAGGCCAGCCGACAAAATCTGCAACCTGTGCCGCGGCATTGGCAATGACAAGAGCCATTGGATCTGCAAGCCCTACGTCCTCTGCCGCACAAATTACGATACGGCGCGCTATGAAACGTAGTTCCTCTCCGCCCTCAATCATGCGAGCCAGATAATGGAGCGCTGCATCTGGATCACTTCCCCGCATGCTTTTTATGAAAGCTGAAATAATATCGTAGTGCTGGTCACCCTTTTTATCATATCGCTGCATTGCAGTCCCTATAATGCTACGCAGAGTTTCAGCTGTTACGACTCTATTGCTATTTGCAAGCATAAACTCTGCCTGTTCCAACATATTAAGAGCACTGCGTGCATCGCCTGCAGCATAATCTGCTAATATATCAAGAGCGTCCTCATCAATTTTAAAACTGCTATTAAAACCGTTTTCTACATCACGTACTGCCCTGAGCAAGATTTCCTTAATTTCTTGTGGTGCTAATTTTTCAAGTTGCACTACCTTCATCCTGGAAAGCAGCGGAGAATTTATTTCAAAGAAAGGATTTTCTGTAGTTGCCCCGATTAAAATAATTGTCCCGTTCTCCACATAGGGAAGCAGCACATCTTGCTGTGCCTTATTAAAGCGATGAATTTCGTCAATAAAAACAATGGTGCGAGAAAGTCCACAGCGGCGGTCATCCTGTGCTTTCGCTATGAGTTTTCTAAGCTCTGGTACTCCTGAATTTACTGCATTTACGGTAACGAATCTATTGCCCGTTACGTTTGCTATAACATGCGCCAGTGTAGTTTTACCCGTTCCGGGAGGCCCAAAGAGAAGCACTGATTGCAGCTTATCGCGTTCAATCATTTCCCTTAAGGGGCTTCCCTTACCTACTGCGCTTTCTTGACCTACAAAATCGCTGAGCTGCTTAGGTCTTATTCTGTCAGCCAAAGGTTTCTGCTGTTCATCAGTAAATAAACTTTCCATGATGCCTCCGCTATTTTATGAGATGCCTAAAAATAAAGGACGCCATCAAGATACCTGCAGATGCTGGCACAAAGACCACGCTTCCAGTAATTAGGCTCTTTATTACAGGCTCCTCACTAGAATAAACTACAGTGATTCCCCTATCTATCCCCTGACTACGCAGACTCTTTCTCAAATTTCTAGCAAGAGGACACGTATGGGTTTCGCTGATATCCGCTATTTTTAAATACTCAGGGTATAATTTATTACCCATTCCCATTGATGATATAACTGGGATGTTTTCCCGCATGCAACCTGTAATAATATCGGCCTTTGCTGTAAGGGAATCTATGGCGTCCGCTACATAATCCATTCTCCTTGAAAAGAACTTTTCAAAATCCCCTACTTCATAAAAACTGCTATGTGTAGTAACAATACATTCAGGATTTATATCAAATATGCGTTCCCGCATTACCTCAGTTTTTAGCTTTCCCATTGTGGATAAAAGAGCAGGAATTTGGCGGTTAATATTGCTTGATGCTATTCTATCACCATCAATAAGCGTAAGATGCCCTATGCCAGATCTAGCAAGACCTTCAGCTATATAGGAGCCAACGCCGCCGAGCCCTACAACGGCAACATGAGAGTTTTTAAGTTTAAATATTGCATCGCTACCGATTACATTTTCCACTCTTGTTAAGTCCATAGTTTCTCCTAAAAATATTATGCCCCACAATGCCGTCCAACCCCCATGTTTTGAACCTGCATGTGCAGGTGGGTGCCTTCCCTTTTACCGCAAAAGTCCACTCAAAGGAGGCATGTTTTTGGTAAAAGGCGGATTAGGCTCCCTAGGTAAGAGTGTTGGCTCAAAACCTATGGGGTAATGTAACGTACATCGCAGGGTAATAATCAAACTAATTATACTTTATCCGTATTTATATAATATCAAAAACGGAAGCACTTTTCAATGCTTCCGTTTTTTATTTTACTTATAATTACTTTTTATTTATTTGCCTTCTCTTTTTTTGCCAGAAGGCTAAGCCTTATATGTAATTCGCGCAACTGCTTTTCATCAACCTCATTTGGGGCCTGAGTCATAATGCAGGCTGCACTCTGCGTTTTTGGAAACGCAATAACATCCCGAATAGAATCGCGCCCTGCCATAATCATAATAAGGCGGTCAAGTCCAAATGCCAGACCACCATGTGGCGGAGCTCCATACTCGAATGCGTTCATCATAAACCCAAATTTTTCCTGGGCCTGTTCGTCAGAAAGCCCTATAGCGGAAAACACCTGTTTCTGCACATCGCGACGATGTATACGGATTGATCCTCCACCTATTTCAGTGCCGTTTAAAACCATATCATAGGCCTTGGCGTATACCTTGCCTGGATCAGTCTTGAGAAGTGGCAGATCCTCATCTCTTGGTGATGTAAACGGATGATGCATGGCAACGTAGCGTTTTTCCTCTTCATCGTACTCGAACATTGGGAAATCCACTACCCAAAGGAACGCAAGTTCATTTTTATTTATAAGATTACGCCTCTTAGCCATTTCAACACGCAACGCACCCATGGACTGGGCCACGATCATCGGTTTGTCAGCTACAAAGAGAAGCAGGTCTCCTTTTTCCGCAGCAGCAGTCTCGATAATTTTTTTCATATGCTCATCACTGAAGAACTTTGCAATCGGCGATTTAATTGTCCCGTCCTCCATGTACTGTATCCAAGCCATCCCCTTAGCACCATAAATGCCAACAAACTCCACAAGTCCGTCAAGTTCCCTGCGCGGTATAGTAGCATAACCCTTAACATTTATAGCCTTAACCGTGCCTCCGTTTTCAATTATGGTATTAAACACCTTAAATTCTGATCCTTTCACAGCATCAACCATGTTTATAAGTTCCATATCAAATCGCAAGTCAGGTTTGTCGCTGCCATAGCGGTCCATAGCCTCATCCCATGTCATGCGCTTAAATGGCGTCTTAACATCTTTTTCCATAGCACCTTTAAAGATATAGGCAATCAGTCCTTCCATAAGTTCTAAAATTTCATCGACACTCATAAATGACATTTCCATGTCAAGTTGGGTAAACTCAGGCTGCCTGTCAGCTCGTAAATCCTCATCACGGAAACAACGTGCAATCTGGAAATAACGTTCCATTCCAGAAACCATAAGTAACTGCTTAAATATCTGAGGTGACTGAGGCAATGCATAGAATTTACCTGGATTTACACGACTTGGAACAAGATAATCCCTTGCCCCCTCAGGCGTACTCTTGGTTAGCATTGGTGTTTCAATTTCAAGAAAACCTTTTTTATCGAGATAATCGCGCATAAGCTTTGTTACCTTATGGCGAAGTATCAGATTGCGCTGCATCTCAGGCCGACGCAGATCAAGATAACGGTATTTCAATCGCAGATTTTCATCAGTATCAATATCATCCTGGATATAGAAAGGCGGGGTCTTGGCTTTATTCAATACATCAATAGTTGCAGCCACGACCTCAATCATGCCAGTAGGAATATTTTCGTTAATAGTATCCTTATCGCGCATGCGAACCTTGCCTATCACGCGGATAACAAACTCATTCCTGATAGCCTCTGCCGTTTTAAAACTACTGCCAGTAGCATCAGGATCTGCAACAACTTGCACAATACCGCTACGGTCACGCATGTCAATAAAAATAAGTCCGCCATGATCTCGCCGTTTGGCTACCCAACCATATAATACTACCTTCTCACCTGCATTGCTTTTTCCAAGCTCGCCGCAGTGATGGCTGCGTTTTTCGTTAATCATTTTTCCGCACCTCTGCTTGTAAAATTGCTGTTATATCATTAAAAGGTATTTCTTTCTGTTCACTGCTCACCATGTTGCGTAAAACTACCATTCCGCGAGAAAATTCATCATCACCGAATATAATTGCGTATTTTGCCCTAAGCCTGTTAGCTTGTTTCATTTGTGATTTCATGCTTTTACAGAGGCAATCATAGTCTGCTTTAAATCCCACTTTGCGAAGATCATTTACAGTCGCAAAGGCAACCTTGAAAGTTTCTTCCTTAGGACAAACAACAAATACATCAATGCTTTCATCAAACTCGGGCAAGAGTTTCTGTTTTTCAAGAGCTAGAAGAAGTCTTTCCATACCCATGGCAAACCCTATAGCAGGAGTAGGATCTCCACCGACCTGTTCAATCAGTCCATCGTAACGCCCGCCTCCGCAGACAGCGCTTTGAGCTCCCAAGGGACTATACTGTATTTCAAATGCCGTCTTTGTATAGTAATCAAGACCACGTACAAGACTATTGTCCACTTCATAGCTGATCCTTGCCGCAGTAAGAAGTTCTTTTAATCCTGTAAAATGGTCCCGGCACTCATTGCAGAGACTTTCCTCCATAGAAGGTGCTCCTGCTGCCATATCGTGACATTTTTTGCAGTCCATAAGTCTCATTGGGTTTCTATCAAATCTTGACTTACAATCAGCGCACATATCCTTAAGATGCGGGCCGAAAAATTCCTGCAGTTTTTCCCTGTAAACAGGTCGGCATTTTGGGCAACCCACCGAATTTATCTTGAGTTTTAAATCCTCAAGCCCTAAAGTTTCAAGAACCTGAACAGCAAGAAGGATAATTTCCACATCAATATTAGGTCCCGGTGCTCCGAGCGCTTCAATCCCAAACTGATGGAACTGGCGATAACGTCCTGCCTGGGGACGGTCATAGCGGAACATTGGCCCTATATAAAAGAGTTTAACAGGCGGCTGCTCGGAATAAAGTTTATTCTCTATATATGCTCTTGCAACGGAAGCTGTATTTTCAGGGCGCAGAGTAATGCTTCTCTCCCCTCTATCAAGGAAGGTATACATTTCCTTTTCTACAACATCAGTAGTTTCGCCAATGCTGCGCAAAAAGAGTTCTGTGTGCTCAAACACTGGCGTTCTAATTTCTTTATATCCATATAAAGAACATATTTTACGTATAATTTTTTCAAGGTAGCGCCATGCCTTAACCTCAGCCGGCATAATGTCGCTGGTTCCCCTAGGTGCAGTTGTCAGCACTTTGCACCCCCCTATCATATGCTATTCAATGGGCTAATATATGCATACTTAATAATTTTACCACATTTCCCATTTCCTATTCAATGGAATTTAAAAAGTTTTCCAAAAAAAACAAGCAACGCGGCTGAGAAAAATCGCGCTGCTAATATATTTAAACGATGTCTCTCTTCTTTTCCCCCGCATGCCAGAACTCTTTATAAAGCACCCTATATACAGCTGCAACAGGTACGGCAAAAAGCATGCCAAGTATACCAAAAAGTTTTGCACCAATAAGCAGCGCAAGAATCAGAATGACTGGATGTAAATCTATTCTTTTTCCCATAATCCTTGGCATTATGAAATTGGTATCAAGCTGGTAATAAATAAAATAGAAAGAGGCCACCCAAAGTGCTAGGTTACTGGACTGCCCATAAGCAATGAAGATTGCAGGTACGGCACCAAGTAATGGGCCTATGACAGGGATTGTTTCTGCAATGATGGCAATAAACCCTAAAACAAGCGGATAATTAACACCAAGAAGAAATGTCCCGAGTGTAATGCAAAAACCTGATATTATACTTAATATGCCAAGACCCCTGACATAAGCACTGAGTGTATCACCTATTTCATTAATCACAGCATCAACTTTTATCTGCACGTCATAATTAAAGAAGTTTATAATCATCCCCTTAAGTTTGCGCCAGTCTTTCAAAAAATAAAAAACCAGAAAAGGAACTATTACAAGCCCAAGTATACTACGAATAATATTCATGCTGGAAGCAAAAAGGTTACCAATAATGTCAACAACAAATGCCATGGCCCCATTAATAATATCTGTAAGCAGCATGTTAAGGTCTGAAGGAAGTTTTATCAGATTCACAGAATTGTTTAAAATTGCATCAATAGAACTTCCGGATTTTGCTGCTTCAGGTAACTTCTGGAGTAGACTGTTAGCCTGACCGAATAGCGGAAACAGTAGGAATTTTACAACAAGAAATACAACCAGCAAAAATCCTGCAATTGCAATAACAATACGAACTGTCATAGAAAGCTTGATATGTCCAGTCCCTATTGTAACTTTTGAAAGCAATTTTACCACAGGGTAAAGGGCGAAAGCTAATGCTATAGAAAGCAGAACGGGCAACAAGAATACTGCCAATTCGCAAAGCACAAAAGAAACGACGGCAGTTATAATCAATTTAAAAATAGTACTGTTTTTAATAGTTTGCCAATTTTCAAACATAACACTTACTGGAGAAAAGGATTTCTCCTCCTTTCCCACCCGACCGTTGTTGCAGGACCATGTCCCGGAAGCAGTTTAGTTTCATCATCCATAGGTAAAAGCTTACTTTTTATTGACTGCAGAAGTTCAGGGTAACTCCCACCTGGGAAATCCGTTCTTCCAATGGACTCGCAGAATACCGTGTCACCGCAAAAAACAATATCCCCACACTTGAGACATACTCCTCCTTTTGTATGCCCTGGCGTTGCGAGAACTTCGAATTTAAGTCCAGCTTCCTCTATAACATCGCCATCTGAATAAAATTTCTCTGCGGGCGCACATTCCATACTTTCGCCAATAAACATAGAAAGATTTCTATCTGCTTTCGTTAGCATATCAGCATCTTCCTTGCTTATATAGACACAGGCACCTGTTTTTTCACGTACTTCATTTAACGCCATAATGTGGTCGCTATGGCCGTGGGTAATAAAAATGGCAGAAATCTTGATACCAAGCGTTTCAATCTGCTTTAAAATGGCTTTTGCATCGGCTCCCGGATCAAAAACAACTCCTTCGTTAAGCTCTTCATTTACAGCAATATAGCAATTAGTTGCCAGCATGCCAACTTCAAGACAATAAATTTTCATACAACCCTCCTCAAAATTCTTTGCGACTGTCAAGCAATATTGTTACGGGACCGTTATTGACAATATCTACAAGCATATGGGCCTTAAAGATTCCTGTTTCAACGTGAATGTTCCGTTTTCTGCACATACTGACAAACTTTTCATAAAAATCATTTGCCGCCTCTGGAAGCGCTGCCTTATCAAATGAAGGCCTCTTTCCTTTTCTGCAGTCTGCGCATAAAGTAAACTGTGATACCACAAGTATTTCACCAGCAATATCCTTCACGGAAAGATTCATTTTCTCTGAATCATCCTCAAAAATTCGCAGACCAGTGATTTTTTCAACTAGATACTCCAGATCAGTTTCTGTATCGCCATCTGTAACTCCAAGAAATATAAGAAGGCCCCTCCCGATTATTCCCGTTATTTTCCCGCCTACCATTACACTAGCCTTATCAACACGCTGTACTACGGCCCTCATTTATAGCCTCCAGTGGTAATATCCCTCTCTACTGTATATACACCTTTCATACGACGAATACGATTCATAACATATTCTAACTGTTCCGAGCTGCTAATATCAAGCCCTATATGGGTAGTAGCTATTTTATTTTTGTCCGTTTTGCAAATCAGAGAAAAAATATTTAACTTGGCTTCATTGGTAATCACCATGAGATCTGCCATAAGGCCAGGCCTGTCGGCTGATGTAATGACAATACTTACCCGGTATACGGAATCAAGGCCCACATCCCAAGCCACTTCAATAATCCGATTCTGTTCTTCCGGATTATTACTGAGTACGTTAGTACAGTCAGCACGGTGCACGCTTATCCCACTCCCTCTGGTTATATAACCTACAACTGGATCTCCTGGAATCGGGTTACAACAGCGTGCCAGCTTAACCATTATTCCTTCCTCTCCCTTCACCAAAATTCCGTGACTAGATTTAGCTTTAGATTTGCGCGGCTTTAGCTCTGCAAGAAGCTCAGATAAGTCTTTCGTTGTATCAGATTTCTGTTCTTTTTTATAAATATCAACCAGCCGAGAAATTACAGTATTTAATGCAACGCCACCATATCCTAAAGCTGCAAGGAGGTTATCATCAGTATCAGTGCGTAATTTTACACCAACTTCCTTTACCTTTTCAGGAGATGCAAATGTTTTGGGATCGTACCCGAGTCTCTTGGCTTCCCTTTCCAGCATTTCGCGTCCTTTGATAATGTTTTCCTCGCGTTTTTCTTTTTTGAACCAGCTTTTGATTTTGTTGCGGGTATCCGACGACCCTGCAATATTAATCCAGTCCCTGCTAGGTCCGTTAGCCTGTTTCGATGTAATTACCTCAACTATATCGCCATTGCTAAGCTTATAGTCAAGGGGAACAATGCGGCCGTTGATCTTAGCTCCGATACAACTGTTACCCACATCAGTATGAATTCTGTAGGCAAAATCAATAGGAACACTGTCAACAGGGAGATCAATAACATCTCCTCTTGGGGTAAAAACAAAGACTTCGTCTGCAAAAACGTCCATCTTTACCGTATTAACAAAATCTCTAGAATCATTCATATCCTTATGCCATTCAAGCAGTTGCCGCAACCAAGATAATTTTTCCTCGAATCCCTTGTCAGTTCCTGCCGCATTTTTCCCGTTATTTTCCTTGTAGCGCCAATGTGCTGCGATGCCGTATTCCGAAATACGGTGCATCTCAAATGTACGGATCTGGATTTCGAGTGGTTGTCCGAGGGATGAAAGTATGGTTGTATGAAGTGACTGATACATATTAGATTTTGGTACGGCCACATAATCTTTGAAGCGCCCCGGAATAGGTCTCCACAAAGTATGCACAATGCCAAGAGCACCATAACAATCCTTTACGGTATCGACAAGCACACGAATAGCAAGAAGATCATAAATTTCGTTAATCTCCTTATGATCACGCACCATTTTTTTATGAATACTATAAATATTTTTGGGACGACCCTGAATTTCGCATTTAATCCCAGCCTTTTCCAAGGCTTCGTTTAAATAATCCATAGCTCCATAAACTATTTTTTCACGTTCCTCACGTCCTGCTTTAACCTTTTCTGTCAAATCGTAATAAACATCTGGTTCAAGATAACGAAAAGCAAGATCCTCTAGTTCCCATTTTATGGTATAGATGCCTAACCTGTGTGCAAGAGGTGCATAAATCTCAAGTGTTTCTCTTGATATGGAATGTTGTTTATTAATAGGCATATATTCCAAAGTCCTCATGTTGTGAAGCCTATCTGCCAGTTTTATGATAACCACGCGGATGTCTTTTGCCATAGCAAGAAACATTTTTCGATAGTTTTCCATCTGCCGATCTTCTTTGGAAATATACTCAATTTTACCGAGTTTTGTTACGCCGTCCACAAGATTTGCTACAACACCGCCAAAAGCCGACTTTATCTTATCAATGGTATAATCTGTATCCTCGACAACATCATGCAGAAAAGCAGCTGCGAGTGCCTTTTCATCCATTTGTAGTTGCATAAGGATATTAACGACGTTAATAGGATGCGTAATATACGGATCACCTGATTTACGCCGCTGATCTGCATGGGCATCAGCTGCCATTTCGTAAGCTTTGCGAACTAAATTTATCTGCTTTTCAGTTAAATAGCCATACGCTTTCTCAAAAAGCTCTTCAATACTGACAGTTTCTTTGTCAGGCATGACACATCTCCCATACTACTCTCTTAGAAGCAGTTCTTCTTTTATATACATGTTTTCCGTATAACAGGTAGCCAATTCTTTTCCTTCCTTTTGTAAACGACAATAAAGCGGAGAATCTTCCAAGTTGCATTTCTTTATATTTTTAAGTGTTATTACATTCCCGTCGCAGGCAATAAAGCCAAGTTCTTCCATAACTAAAAGCGCATTTTTTGAAATAATGGCTGAATCAAAGTTTTCTGCATTAACACTGCCGCTCTGCAGCGCTTCCATAATTTTTTTATAGGCCGCAACCATTCTTAACCTGTCAGGATGGCTTTGTTCCAATAACTCCATAGCTTCCGCTTTATCAGTAATATTATACAATAAAATAGCAACTTTCACATCCGTAAACTGTCTAAAAATAGTTCTTAAATGTATTTTCGGAAGATCATATAGAACTACCGTCTTATTTACAGGTACATCCCCATAAAGAGCTATATCTGCCCCTTTAGGTCCTTTGTATCCTTCTATGTCATTGACATAAACTGTTATTTTATCAGTGCTGCGAATCATGTTCTGAAGAATTTCATTCTTCTTTTTGAAGCGCCTATAGTCGCCTATAACGAGTCCTTGAAAACAGATATCTTCTGCGTAAAGCTGCATTTCACCATTCCAATCATTTATTCTGGGCGTAAAAGCCATATTCACAGAAGTGTTTTCACAAATAAACGGCAATAATCCTGCTTTAGTCCACATAACGCATTTATATGTATTTTCATTGTATACAGTAAATCGGAGATGGTTTCTTTCCCTTCCAATAGCTCTCGGATTACGAATTCTAATATTCTTAAATGCAAATACTGGTTCCTCGTTGCTACAGCCGAACGGTTTTAATAAGTTAATCTGGTTTAAAACATCCATAGTTATTGCAGTATTAGGAATGCAGTCTATTTTCTGCTTTGGCAGAAAATCTGAAGGCATGACCGTGTTCTTAACATATTCCTTAAAGCGAGCTGTAAATTCAGCAATTTTTTCCTCAGGAAGTGTCAAGCCCGCCGCCTGACTGTGCCCACCAAACTGGGTCAAAATGTCACTCTCAGAAGCAAGAGCGTCATAAATATTAAGTGCTGGAATGCTGCGGCAACTCCCTTTAGCAATACCACCGCTGATACTTAAAAGAATGGTAGGTAGATGATATTTATCCACTAGCCGCGATGCAACAATTCCAATTACTCCAGCATGCCATCCTTCTGATCCAAGTACTATGGCCGTATCAATATGCTCCTCTTTTGCAAGTAGTTCCTCAGCCTCACGCTGTATGCTGCGACTTATATCCTGCCTGATGCTGTTTTCTTTATTGAGTTCTGATGCTATTTTAAATGCTTTATCCCTGTCTTCCGTGACAAGAAGTTCCACTGCAAGTTGCGCGTGTTCTAGCCTCCCAACTGCATTAAGACGCGGTGCAATGACAAAACTGACATTTTCAGAAGAAATGTTTTCCTTCGGACAACCACTGGCATCCATTAAGGCTAGTAGCCCTACAAGCTTTGTCTTTTCCATTGCCTTAAGGCCATGACGCACAATTTCTCTGTTTTCACCAAGAAGGGGTACGATATCAGCCACGGTCCCCAAGGCAACAAGCTCTATAAACTTATTCCACTCACTGTTTTTTTCCAATGCCTGACATAATTTAAATGCTATTCCCACGCCACTAAGTTCTTTAAATGGATATGCACAATCCTTCTGCTTTGGGTTAATAATAGCATAAGCCGGAGGCAATTGCTCCGGCACTGTGTGATGATCAGTAATGATAATGTCCATATTTTTAGGCGCTCCGATAACCTCCGAAACAGCACTAATCCCACAGTCTACCGTAACAACGAGATTAGTTCCACCCTCTGAAATATGCTTTAATGCTTCATCATTTAAGCCGTATCCCTCGCTTTTGCGGCGGGGAATATAGGTGTTCACCTTACTCCCACGACCTTTTAGATAAAGATACAGAAGTGATGATGCAGTAATACCATCAACATCGTAATCACCATAGATGGTAATCTGCTCCCCCGTGTTGACAGCCCTTTCAATGCGCTCTACCGCCTTTTCCATATCTTTTAAAAGAAAAGGGGCATTAAAAGGTTTTTCACTGCCATAGATAAAGGCCTTTGCAGATTTCACATCACCAAAACCGCGCTCGATTAAGATTCCCGCAACCAGCGGCGAAACATTAAGATTTTCCGCTAATTGTTCTGCTTTCGCTTCATCATATTCCTTTATATCCCAATTTTTTTCTTGAAAAATCATTTATTTTCTTCTGAAACTTCTAAAACTTCCGTATTTTCAGGAACATCACTACGCTGCATCTGCGTATGCATCAGCATGGTTACCTTTTCCTCGAGGGACTTCTTCTCTGCCTGCAGACCTTCAATTTCCTCACGCATTTTCTTATTCTTCATATAATGGCGTGCCTTGACCATAAGCAAGTAGAAACATCCCACCAAAATACCCATGAAGAAGGACCCTAGAATAACCATCACGAGAGAAGTGCTGAAATTCCAAAGGAAAAAATGCATGTCAACATTAATAGCGTTCTGCACAGCAAAGAGTGCAACGACTATACTTATTACAACCGTTACAAGCAAATATGGCATATTGTTCACTCCTTTTATCAATTAAATATC
>JAJQAO010000008.1:10455-40322 GCA_021203775.1 Phascolarctobacterium sp. | reverse complement strand
CCATAAATATTCAGAAAAAAACTGTATTTAACCTTATATTACCAGATAATCGGGAAATTTCCTATATTTTTTTATTTTTCATGTACATTTTCTTTAGTTTTTGCTATAATAGTTTCTGTGACATAGAAATTCTTACAGAAAGGTAACTTTGAAAATGAAAGAAATGATCAGATTGCAGGAAATAACAAAAAAATATGGCGATCATGTCATCATTCCTTCCATTAATCTTACTATTAACGATGGAGAGTTCTTAACGCTGCTTGGACCATCTGGCTGTGGCAAAACAACTCTTCTGCGCATGATAGCAGGGCTGGAACAGCCGACGTCAGGATCCGTCTTCCTTGATGGCGAGGATGTAACCTATCTGCCTCCTTATGAACGTGACGTAAATATGGTTTTCCAGCATTATGCTCTTTTCCCGCATATGACAGTAGAAGAAAACATCCATTTCGGTTTAAAGATGAAAAACGTGCCCTTGGATGAACAAAAGGAACGTGTATCGCAGGTTCTATATCTCACACAACTTGAAGAAATGCGTAAGCGTCGCCCCCAGCAGATGAGCGGCGGACAGCAGCAGCGTGTGGCTATTGCCCGGGCTCTTGTAAATAACCCTAAAGTTCTTCTCCTCGATGAGCCTTTAGGCGCTCTTGACTATCAGCTGCGCAAAAACCTGCAGTTAGAACTGAAAAATCTGCAGCGTGGACTGGGACTGACTTTTGTTTATGTTACCCACGACCAGGAAGAGGCTCTTACCATGAGCGACCGTATAGTGGTAATGAATAACGGGGTTATAGAACAAGATGATATTCCTGATACTATTTATCATAAACCCACAAGCAAATTTGTTGCAAAATTTATTGGCGAAAGTAATTTCTTTGATATGCCCGACGGTAAAACGTGGGTTTTGCGTCCAGAAAAGATAAATCTTTGTCCGGAAGATGAAGAAAATGCATCCCACCCGGAACCACATTTTTACGGCACGGTGGTTGACGTAGTCTTTTATGGCACTATTGATAAGGTTTTCGTACGCCTTGACAATTCCAATCAGACGGTAATGTCATATCAGTATTTTGATGATATCATACGCTGGCAGCCTGATCAACGCGTTGGCATCTGGTGGCAGCCGCAGGACGGGGTGGCGGTAGAAAAATGAGAAACGGAAAACTGCTGGTTATCCCTACTGTAGCCTGGCTGAGCATTTTTTTCGTTATCCCGTTGCTGATTGTTGTAGCAGTATCATTTGCCAGTCGTACGGCCTACGGACAGATATTTTTCCAGCTTACCATATCTAATTATATTCGCTTTCTGGAGCCTCTGTATCTTTCAATTTTTGCGGGTACACTGTTCACCGCCATACTTACAACAGTGCTTACGATTCTCATGGGTTATCCTCTGGCTTACTATATCGCACAGCTCCCCAAAAAATGGCAGCAGCCAGCTTTAGTTCTTGCCATGATTCCTTTTTGGATTAATTTTTTAATCCGCTCTTATGCCTGGGTTATAATTTTGCGCAGCCAAGGTGTTTTAAATACCTTGCTCTTAAGAATCGGCGTTATTGATCAGCCCCTTCAACTGCTATACAATGATACGGCCGTTATGCTTGGTATGGTCTATGCTCTTCTGCCATTTATGGTACTGCCCATTTATGTTTCACTGGAACAGCTGGATTACCGCCTGCTTGAGGCAGCTTCAGATCTTGGAGCAAAACCTTTTACTGCTTTCAGGAAGATAACCCTGCCTTTGACCATCCCTGGTATTGCAGCGGGGACGATTCTGGTTTTTATTTCCTCCCTTGGCATGTTCGTCGTGCCTGATGTTATGGGAGGAGCCAAATCCGCCCTCATCGGCAATCTTATCCAGAACCAATTCTTGTCGGCAAGGGACTGGCCTTTTGGCAGTGCTCTTTCCATTGTTCTTGCAGTGCTTTCCCTAGTTCTTATTATGTTATACTATAAGGCATTGTCCCTTCAGGAAGGAGGCGAACGAAATGTCAAAGACTTGGCGTAGTCATGTTCTCTGTGCCTATGCACTGGCAGTTCTCGCCTTCCTGTATCTGCCGCTGTTGTTCCTTGCCTTATATTCTTTTAATGCATCACGTATTAATGCCGTCTGGAGCGGATTTACCCTTGACTGGTATTCAACCCTTTTTCAAAACCGGCGCGTTATTGAAGCCCTTACCAACAGTCTCCTTGTGGCATTTATTTCCACCATATCTTCCACTGTACTTGGAACAACGGCTGCCATTGCCTTAAATAAATATCAGTATAAATGGAAACCTGCCATTAACGGGCTTCTATATATGCCTATTTTGATTCCTGAAATAGTAATGGGGCTTTCCCTATTAGTACTGTTTAGCCAGCTGCAAATCCCTCTTGGTAAGATAACTCTTACCCTTGCCCATATAACATTTTGTGTTTCCTTTGTTGTAATTACTGTTAATGCAAGGCTGGAAGGCATGCAGCCGGAACTGGAACAGGCTGCTATGGATCTTTACGCAACGCCTTTTAAGACTTTTCGCTATATTACCTTGCCTCTTGCCATGCCTGGTATCATGGCTGGCGCCTTAATAGCATTTACCCTGTCTATTGACGATTTTATTATTAGCTTCTTTGTGGCTGGACCAAATTCCACGACACTGCCACTTTATATTTACGCTATGGTAAAACGCGGCATTTCGCCTGAAATAAATGCTCTTTCCACTCTGTTAATGCTGGCTACCATTTCACTGGTCGTTATCGCCCAGTTAATACAGCCACATTATATATCAAAAAATAATGAACAATGAAAGTGAGGTCTGAAATCATGAGCAAGAAACTGCTTACCCTTCTGCTGATCCTGGCAGTTTTCGTCATCGCCGGCTGCGGCGGCGAAAAAAAAGAAGAGAAAAAGCCTGCAGCCCCTCCGGAACCGCAGGTGCTTAACCTGTTTAGCTGGGCAGATAATTTTGATCCTAAAGTTATCGAAAAATTTGAGCAGGAATATAAGTGTAAGGTTAATTACGATGTATTTGGCAATAATGAAGAGCTTCTAGCGAAAATTCAGGCCGGCGGCGCTCAATATGATGTTATCCAGCCTTCTGATTACATGGTAGCCACCATGCTGAAATTGAATCTTCTTGAAGAACTTAATATGGCCAATATCCCAAATTCCAAAAATATCGTCAGCACCTTAAAGGCTCCTGTTTACGACCCTACCGGAAAATACAGTATCGTTTATACCTGGGGCGTAACTGGCATAGTTTATAACAAAAAATTCGTCAAAGAAGAACCTGCCAGCTGGAATGATCTCTGGAATGACGAATATAAAGGCCGCATTATTCTTTTAAATGATAACCGTGAGGTTATCGGCATGGCCCTCAAAAAAGACGGTTTTTCTAATAACAGTACCAATCCTGAGGAAGTTGCCAAGGCTGTTGCAGATTTAAAGAAACTCGTTCCCAATGTCCTTGCTTTTGATACCGATACCATAAAGCAAAAATTCATCGCCGAGGAAGCCTGGATCGGTATGATGTGGAGCGGCGATGCAAGCTTTACCTATAATGACAACAAGAACATTGGCTTTACGGTCCCCAAGGAAGGCACCGTAATCTGGGCTGATACCTTTGCTATTCCCAAGGGTGCAAAGCACAAGGAACTGGCGGAAAAATTCATCAATTTCATTTACGAACCTAAAATAAGTGCACAAAATTATGAATACATAGGCTACAACGATCCTAACGAAAAAGCGATGCAGTACCATAGCAAAGAATTCAAAAACGATCCTATGCTGAAAATAGGTTATGAAAACATTGATAAGGGCGAATGGCTTACCGATATCGGCGAGGCTCTTACCATGTATGACCGTTATTGGACAGAACTGAAAACTGGTAAATAATATATTTTCAAAAAAGGATGCGTATTAAAACGCATCCTTTTTTTGTGTTCTTATGAAATTATTAAAATATATATTAATATATTTTCTTCTGCCATTCAGCTTCCTTAAATCCTGCCAGTACGAATTTTTTCGCCACCAGAATCGGTCTTTTTACCAGCATGCCGTCAGATGCGAGCAGCTTAAGCTGCTCTGCCTCATTCATATCCTGCAGCTTTTCTTTTAACTGCAGTGCCTTATAAAGATTGCCGCTGGTATTGAAGAAGCGCTTCAATGGCAGGCCGCTTGCCTTATGCCAGGAAGAAAGCTCCTTTAATGCAGGTTTTTCTTCTTTGATGTCGCGCACTGTAAAAGGAATACCGTTTTCCCTAAGCCACTTTTCCGCCTTTTTGCATGTACTGCATTTAGAATAGCAAATAAACAACATTTTTTCTTTCATTTCTTTTTCAGCTCCTCCAGCAAATAGTTTTTTGCGGCTTCAAGCTGCGTATCCGTTGTTGCCTTATCTGGCAATTCAACAATTACGTCAGGCTCAATGCCAATGTTATGTATGGATACACCTGAAGGGGTATAATATTGAGCCGTGGTAACTTTAATTCCCGTATTATCGCCAAGCTTGTAGACGGCCTGTACACTGCCTTTGCCGAAAGTCTTGACTCCGAACAGTTTCCCAGATTCTGTATCCTTGACAGCACCTGCCACAATTTCCGCAGCGCTAGCGCTTCCATGATCTATGAGAACCGCCAACGGATATTTTACGGCTTCCAGATGCGAGCTCTCCGTAAATTTATTTCCGTTTTTATCAACAAGTGAAACAATAGGTCCTTTGGGAACCAGAAGCCCTGCCACCTGTACGCAGTCTTCCAAAATTCCTCCTGGATTACTGCGCAGATCAAGAAGTGTCGCTTCCATCCCCTGATTTTCCAGCTCACGATATTTCTTTCGGAAATCTGTACCAGTATTTTCATTAAAAACAGTTATACGAATATAGCCTATCTTGGTATCAGGAATCATTTCTCCTGCTACAGACGGCGTTTTAATTTCACCCCGTACCACACGGACATTTTTCTCTTCACCATCTTTACCGATGAGTTTCAATGAAACTTCCGTACCCTGCCTGCCACGTATTTTACGGGCTATTTCTTCCATATTCATGGTTTTTGCATCCACACCGTCGACCTCTACAATCTTATCGCCACTTTTAATGCCTGCCAATGCTCCAGGGTTATCAGGAATAGCAGAAATAACCACATAATCATCGTCGCGTTTACCAAAAACAATTCCAATACCGCCGAAACTTCCTTCAGTCATTTCCGTCAGCGCGCTATAACTTTCCGCATCCAAATATACAGTATAGGGATCATCTAAAGATCCCACCATTCCCGTTATTGCACCATCAAATAATTTGGCATTATCTATTTCTCCATTAAAATTGTTTTTTAGAACACTCATGGCCCGCAGGAATTTAAAAGCTCCAGAAGCATCACCTGTTATACTCTGCAGTTTCCAACCTACAAAGCCAAGAGTTGCCGCTACCGTTAAAAGGCAACAAATTATAAGCTGCAGTTTTTTCCTTATGAACACTTCTCTGCTGCCTCCTGTCCAAGTTTATTATGGCAGATAATTTAAAGGCTCTGTAACATCACCATGCAGGCGTACTTCAAAATGGCAGTGCGGACCTGTAGACCAGCCTGTACTGCCTGCGTAGGCTATTACCTGCCCTTTATTAACGTATTGTCCTTCACTCACCGCAAGGGACTGATTATGACCGTAAACTGTAACCAAGCCGCCTCCGTGATCAATCATAACTGCATAGCCGTATCCGCCAAGCCAGCCGCTGTAAACCACAGTCCCTCCATCAGCAGCTACAATGGGCGTACCATAATCCACGGCAATATCCATGCCGCTGTGATATCTTGTGGTTCCAAATACAGGATGAGTACGCCAGCCGTAGTAAGAGGTAATTTCACCGTAACAGGGCCACATCATCTGCCCTGAACCGCCAACGCTTGGAACCTGCAGATTTCTCAGCATTACTGAAATATTCTCAGATAAGGCGACCAGCCTGTCATATTCCTGTTCACTTTCTTCTTCAGCTTCTTCAGCCGCATAAAGAATTTTTGCCCTTTCTTTACGCAATTCGTCCGCCTGAGTCTGTTTTTCAGCCAGTTCAGCTTGAGCTACCTTGATTTCTTCCATTTCCTTATCCAGTTCGGCCTGACGTGCATTTATCTCGGCAACAGATTTTGCAATAATATTCAGCATCTCAATATCCTTATTCACAATCTTTTGCAGGAGATACATTCTTGATGAAAAATCGTTAAAATCCTTTGCTCCCAGCAAAACATCAAGATAATCAATCTGCCCGTCTATGTAAATATTACGCAGACGCTTGCTGTAGATTTTCATGCGCTCTTCATGCTCTGCTTTCTTTTTATCCAGTTCGTCCTGATTTTTATCAATTAGATCCTGAAGCCTGTCGTTTTCATCCTGCAACGTGTTAGCCTGTTTCTGTAGTTCAGCCAGCCGGGCTACTACTTCATTTAAACTTGCACTGGCGGCCTGAGCCTTTTCTCTCGCTATGGTACGTTTCGCATCCATTTCCTCCATCTGGCGCTGCACATCTTCAAGTTCGGCCATTTTTTCTTCGACTTCAGTAGTAAAGCCCGATGACGTAAATAGAGGCAGCAGTGCCAGCAAAAATGCGAGCAGCCATGCTGTAAGCCGTCCCTTTCTCATCTGCCCCTCCGTCAAACGCGCAGGAACTTACGCAGGGAAATATAGCTTCCCAATGCGCCAATTCCTGTTCCTGCAGCCAATAAAAACAACGTTACATATGTCATTAAAGGATGCGCCGGTAATAACGGAAGGAATGCCAGTGTTGCATAAATACGCGACAAAAGAGCACTATAAGTGCTGTTAAGCAGAATAACCGCTATGACCGCCCCAAGAAACCCCAAACTCATGCCTTCCAAAAGGAAAGGCCAGCGAATAAACCAGTCAGTGGCTCCAACGTATTTCATAATAACTACTTCCTTACGCCTGGCAAATACTGTAAGACGTATGGTATTGGCGATAATAAAGAGCGTTCCCATGGATAGGAAGATTACCAAAAGAATACCTCCTATACGCAGTATTTTCGTAAGCTGAATCAAGTGTTCCACTACTTCCTGCCCAAATCTTGCAGTTTCCACTTTATCTATATCGTTTATTTTATCCTCTATTTTCTTAATGGTCTCAGGACTATCCACCTGCACTTCAAAAGAGCTTGGAAAAGGATTATCCGTTCCCAAGGCATCCAAAAGCTTTGCCTGATCTCCAAGCCGCTCTTTAAAGCGTTCCAACGCCTGCTCCTTGCTTATTGCAGTTACCTTTTCCACACCAGGCAGTGCCTGTAGTTCCTTCTGTGCCTTTTCCAGATCTTCCTCGTCGGCATCATCCATCATATATACGGAAACCTGCACCTGACTTTCCAGGTACTGGGCAAGATTATTCGTATTCAAAAAAATCAGCAGGAATATCCCGAGAACAAGCAGTGATACCGCCACCGTGGAAATGGAAGCAAAACTCATAAAACCATTGCGGCGCACTGACTTATAAGTTTCGCGGATAAAATATTCCTTCGTGCTAAGACTCATAACCATACACCCCGTGCTTTTCGTCGCGGACAATGCAGCCTTTTTCAATAGCAATGACACGTTTATCCATAGCATCAACTATTCCCTTATCATGGGTTGCCATGACGATTGTCGTGCCAGTACTGTTTATTTCTTCAAAAATCTGCATAATATCCCAACTGGTTTCAGGGTCAAGATTCCCTGTCGGCTCATCTGCAATAACCATAAGTGGGTTATTAACAATGGCTCTGGCAATTGCTATACGCTGCTGTTCTCCGCCGCTAAGTTCATTGGGGTAAGAATTGGCGCGTCGGCGCAGTCCAACTAAATCCAATACGTTCATGACCGTACGTTTTATTTTGCGATAAGGTGCTTCAATAACCTGCATGGCAAAAGCAACGTTCTCATAAACGGTTCTGTCAGGAAGTAATCTGTAGTCCTGGAAAATAATCCCCAGTTGCCTACGCATATACGGTATCTCTTTTTCCCCCAGTTTTAAAATATCAACTCCATTCACGAAAATACTGCCCGTAGTGGGGATCTCTTCGCGAAATAACATTTTTATAAAGGTGGACTTCCCGGCACCGCTAGGTCCTACGACGAAAACAAATTCGCCAGGAGCAATGTGAATATTTACATCTTGCAGCGCAAATACGCCGCTGCCATAAGATTTGCTGACATCAGTCATTAACAGCATTGCCGCCATCTCCCTTTTGTTCTCGCTCAGTTTTCCCGTCCTGCAGCAGGGCAAAGGCCATATCGAAATTAAGCTGCGCATTTTTGCACATCTCAGATAACCGCTGACCACAGGCTGCATTCTCAGCTAAAGCATTCTCTGCCGCAGCTTTTATATTTTCTGCATTCAGCTTATCTATATTTCCCGCACTTACCCCGCCAATTTCCTTTATAAAACCGTCAATTTTAGGATCACAGGATAAGGCCACGAAAGGAATCTCCGTAATTGCAGCAAAAATAAGAGCATGCAGTCTCATACCTATTAAAAGCGAAAAATTGGCTATCAAAGCCAAAAACTGCTCTGTATCATATTCTGCATCAAGAACATAGGCCTCTGTTTCCTCCGGCAGTATATTGTGCAGATTTCTGCAGGCTTCCACGTCATCTGGATACTGCAGAGGCAGAAATACAACGCGGGCCTTATAATCAGCCGCAATAGCCGCAACTGCATCTGCAAGTTCTTTTAAATAACTGCCAGCTGCCTGCCATTTACGCACAGAAACAGCCACTAAAGGCTTATCTCTTTCAATTCCAAACTGTTGCAGTAATTTTTCTCCAAGTTTCTTGTCTCCCTTTTTTAATGTTAAAACAGCATCTGCTGTTAAATGCACGCAGTTTTTGGAAACGCCCATCTGCTCCAGTTCTTTCAAAGAATCTGTATCGCGCACGGTAATTAAATCCGCCTTATTACAGATAATCCCCGTAAGCTTTTTCAGATTTCTCGATTTTATCGGTCCAATGCCTTGTGCAAAGAGCATAACTTTCCTACTGAATACTCTTCCTAAAACAAGAACTGTAAGGTAATATAAAAGACTTTTCCTGCTAGTAACATCCTGCAACAGACTGCCACCGCCAGAAAGCAACAAGTCGCATCCTGAAAGAACATTTATAATTTTTAAAAAGTTAAAACGATGAATAGAAATAACCCCGTACCGTGCAGCTGTTATTTCAGGAGATCCCGAAATAACAGTTAATTCCGCAGGGTTTTCCACGCTACGCAAAGCACTTATAATTGCCGTCAGCATCGCTTCATCCCCAGCATTGGCAAAACCATAATATCCAGAAATTACGATCCTAGTCATTGCCAAGGTATCTCCTTTTATAATTAAGTGCCAAATTCAAAACAACTGCAATAATAATAACTGCTATTGCCCCCAAAATCACACCGACAGCATAGCCGCTCAAAGCACGCATAAGGCTCATTATAACAGGCGTGCGCATATGGCAGAAAGTTTCAACAAGCGATCCCTGGCCTATAACTGCACCACATGATAATACAAATTGCCAGAGTCTCGGTGCACCCTTGTATGCAGCAAACGCTGCCATGAAGAAAGCTGGATGCCCAATCATAAATTCCTTTTCCCGTGGACGGGCATACATTATCTGCTCTAAAAACAATCGCATTTTTATTTCAATGGCAGGAACAGGAACACCGCCTGTGTGCCCGCTACGGCCCACAAAGTAGTAAGCTATGAAAATCAGGACTCCAAAGAAAAGCAGATGTTTAAAGCTTACTGCCGTTCCCAGCAGTTCACTAATACGATCTGTCAGTAACGCTCTGCCTTTTCCCATAACACCCAATAGATCATATCTTCTGATATAGAGCAGTGCGAATAATATAACTGGCAATATAAATGTGAGTTTCACGCCACGATAAATATCAATCTCCAGCAGGAATCGGCTATCGGCAAGAATTGCGGATAAAAATGCCGCACCTAACAAGGAAAGCAGCACGGCAAGAGCCAACTGCCAAATACTGCCAAGCAGAATTCCACCGAGACTTTCTCCGCTGTTCTCATATTTATCCCAAATATCCAAAATCACGCCTATGGAAAGAACCGGGAAAATAACGGCTGCCATTAAAGCTACCAGCTGCCGCAACATAAGACCCCGTCCAAACAACAACAGGCAAGATGCACCGCAAACCGCTATCGCCCATAGAAGAATCTGTGTACGCATTTTCATACTACAAAGCATGGATAAATATAAAACAGCACCTGCTAAAACTGCTGCAATTATGGGAATCAACGCAAGCTTATTCGGGAAATAAACTGTTCCATCATCGTCAGGATTCCTGAAAATACTGGCTTCTCCTATTTTATAGCCCCTGTTTTTGACATTCTGAGTAATGTTTTTCACATATTCCAAATTCATGTCCAGCAGACTCTTGCCTTCTTTAGCTATGAAAAACGGTCTGATATAATTGACACGTATATTACGCTCTTCATCGGTAAGCGCCCAACGTCTTAAAGCCTCCGACACGGGAAGTTTTTTCTGCTCCAAAGGATCAATAACATAGGAACGGACTGCATCGTAATCCACGGCTTCCGCAAGAGGAATAAGGCCTTTTATACGAACAAACTGTAACTGTGTATAATGCTCAAGCAACACCAGTTTCAATCCATCAGGTGCTGAAAAAGCTTTCATCTTGTCTGCTGTGTATTCTATGTTGTCAGGATATCCCAGCACATCGTTGCCACATGGCATATAAGCCGTAATTTTATCCTTAAAATTCTCAATGCGTTCAAAAACACTGTTAATCTGACCTTTATTCACGGACGTGTAATTGCAAGGGCGCACTATTATTTTAAATCCCATTGCAGCCACTTTGCGCATATCAGCAGTAGAAAGACCTAAAGGAGCCTGCCACAGTCCCAGCGGCTCATCAAATTTATCCTCCGCCACAAGCGGCGTACTTCCTGATACTTTTGCTATCCTAGGTTCTGTCTCTATAAGTTTGACCCTACTTTCTCCATAGCGCAGGCATAAATCTTCTAGTGCTTCGTCAAACGATTTTTTATCGTTTCCTTCAGCCACATAAACAGAATTTTTATCCAGCTTTTCAATGTCCATTACTGGTGCAAAAACACCACCACTGCTGCCAAAAAGCGCCGCCTGACGTAGTTCACTCCCTTCGGCAACAAAAAGCACGCCGTTCTTTGACAATCTGTCCAGAGTACTGTCAAAAACCATCAGCGTGGTAATCCCAGCGTCCCGAAAAGAAACCATGACATCATCTTCCGCAAGCCCCTCCAATGCAGCCAGTTTACGTAGATTTTCATACTCCATGGCCATTTCCACGGTATCGTTCTTATTTTCAATTTCATAACGGATCCAGTTCAGCCACAAAGCGCAGCAAAGCCCTAGCAATATAACTGCCACAAGCACCGGATTATATCGGCTTTTCATAAGATCAACCTTTCCCGTTAATTTTCTTAAACCTTCTTTTGCAGACTGCGCAGATAGCTTTCCACAAATTTCATGAGATCTCCATCCATAACAGCCTGAATATTACCTGTCTCTTCACCTGTACGGTGATCTTTTACCATCGTATAAGGTTGGAAAACATACGACCTTATCTGACTACCCCATTCAATAGCCTGATATTCTCCTGCAATATCGTTGATCAAATCATCCTGTTTCTGTTTTTCATATTCGTATAATTTAGCACGCAATAGTTGCAGGCAGCGTTCACGATTCTGTATCTGGGAACGCTCGTTCTGGCACTGCACCACGATGCCTGTCGGCATATGCGTCATACGAACTGCAGATGATGTTTTATTTACATGCTGGCCACCAGCACCGCTTGAACGATAAGTATCTACGCGCACATCATCCATATTGATATTTACGACCACGGTATCATCAATTTCCGGCATCACATCAAGAGCAGCAAAAGAAGTATGGCGCCTGGCATTGGCATCAAATGGAGAAATTCTCACCAAACGGTGTACACCTTTCTCCGACTTTAAAAAACCGTAGGCATTGCGCCCGTTAATCTGAAATGTTGCACTTTTTATGCCGGCTTCATCACCAGGCTGTAAATCTAGGAGTTCAATACTGAAACCATTCTGTTCCGCAAAACGCGTAAACATGCGCAACAACATGGATGTCCAATCCTGGGCTTCAGTTCCACCTGCACCAGCATGCAGAGTTAATATCGCATTATTTGCATCATATTCGCCGCTTAACAGCATGCCAAGTTCTAAATGCTCAACATCTGCCTTGGCAGTCTGCAGCAGGATATCCATTTCAGCAATCAGACTACCGTCATTCTCTTCGGTTGCCATTTCCCATAAAACATCTAAGTCATCAAGTTCGGTGGCAAGTTTATGGAAATTGTCCACCTCGCTCTTCAGCCCATTCACATCCTGCGCTGTTCTCTGGGCTTTTTCGGGATCATCCCAAAATGAAGGATCCCCCATCCTATGTTCTAATTCGGCAATTCGTTCCTCTTTGGCAGCAATGTCAAAGAGACCCCCTCATTTCTTCTAGTTTTGCCTTTAATCTAGCTATTTCAGGCCTATATTCATCCAGCAACATCCTTTCACAACCTTTCGCTGATTTTTCTGCCTATATTTTTTCTATTTCTTCCTGCCGCAACAGTTTTTATATTTCTTGCCGCTGCCGCAGGGGCATGCTTCATTACGCCCCACTTCATTCTTCTTAACAATTGGCTGCTGCACACCATCGTCGCCTGCAGGATTGTTTGTGGAAGCATTTTCTAGATGGTCTTCCACCGTAGGCTGGGTAACTACATTAACCCTATAGATATACCGCACTACATCGTCCTGAATAGCATCAATCATTGCTTCAAACATATCATAAGCTTCAAATTTATATTCCACCAGCGGATCTTTCTGCCCGTAAGCCCTAAGTCCAACGCCTTCCCGCAGCATGTCCATTGAATCAAGATGCTCCATCCAGTGATTATCGACAACTTTCAGCATAACCAAGTTTTCCAGTTCGCGCATAAGGTCGCTGCCAATATCTTCTTCACGTTCCTTATAATGCTCAATGGCCACATTGTGCAAAAATTCATCAAGTTCTTCACGGCTTAGGTTCTGCAGATATTCAATAGTCAGCATTCCCCTGGGAGCATAAAATTCTTCCGCATAGTTAATGAGTGCCTTCAAATCCCAATCTTCGGAATAAACTTCCGGCGGTGCATACATAGCCATAGTCCTGTCGACAACTTTGCTGGCCATCTCCATTATGTTTTCACGTAAATCAGCCTGCTGCAGAATCTTTTTTCGCTGGCTGTAAATAACCTCGCGCTGCTGGTTCATGACATCGTCGTATTCCAGAACGTGTTTACGGATACTGAAATTGCGTGCTTCAACTTTTTTCTGAGCATTCTCAATAGACTTTGTTACCAATGAATGCTCAATCGGCTCATCATCATCCATGCCCAGCTTATCCATAATACCTGCAATATTATCACTACCAAAAAGTCTCATAAGATCGTCTTCAAGAGAAAGGAAAAACTTGGAAGACCCTGGATCTCCCTGACGGGCACAGCGACCGCGCAGCTGATTATCAATGCGTCTGCTTTCATGCCGTTCGGTACCTATAATATGCAACCCGCCCAGATCAGGCACACCCTCTCCCAATACAATATCGGTACCGCGTCCGGCCATATTAGTGGCAATAGTAACAGCGCCGTACTGTCCGGCACCTGAAATAATCTCCGCTTCCTTTTCATGATACTTGGCATTCAAAACATTATGGGGAATGCCCCGACGTTTGAGCATTGCCGAAAGTTCTTCCGACTGAGCAATAGAAGTCGTACCCACAAGAACCGGGCGTCCTGACTCATGGCAGGCAGTAATTTCATTTACCGCAGCTTTATATTTTGCAAGTTTTGTTTTATAAATAACATCCGGCGAATCCGTACGGATCATTGGCTTATTAGTCGGAATGACCACAACACTCAGATTATATATTTTTTGGAATTCCTGTTCCTCTGTTTTTGCAGTACCAGTCATACCGGCAAGCTTTTTATACATACGGAAATAATTTTGGAAGGTAATGGTTGCCAGCGTCTGGCTTTCACGCTCAACCTTAACGCCTTCCTTAGCTTCTATTGCCTGGTGCAGGCCTTCTGAAAAACGACGTCCGAACATCAAACGTCCAGTAAATTCATCAACAATGATGACTTCGCCGTCTTTCACCACATAATCGCGATCGCGGTGCATTAAGGATTTAGCCTTCAAGGCAGCCATAAGCTGGTGAGAAAAATCCACACCGTGTTCACTATCATACATATTCGTTATGCCCAGCATTTTTTCTGCTTTGGCAATGCCAACTTCCGTAGGTGCAACCTGCTTCTGCTTTTCATCAACAGTATAGTCTTCGCCTTCTTTCATATTGCTTACTACATGAGCCAGAATCCGGTACAAATCCGTAGATTTTTCGCCAGGTCCTGAAATAATAAGCGGCGTGCGCGCTTCATCAATAAGAATGCTATCCACCTCATCAACGATACAATAATTCAATCCGCGTTGTACCATCTGATCTTCGCTTACCACCATGTTGTCACGCAGATAATCAAAACCGAACTCATTATTCGTTCCATATGTAATATCTGCGGCATAAGCAGCTTTACGTTCAGGAAAATCCATATCATGGATAATCAGACCTACAGACAGTCCCAAAAAATTATAAATCCTGCCCATATCAATACTGTCACGTTTAGCCAGATAATCGTTAACCGTTACAATGTGTACGCCTTCACCCGTCAACGCATTCAAATAAGCCGGCAGTGTAGCTACCAGAGTCTTGCCTTCCCCTGTGCGCATTTCAGCAATTTTCGCGCGGTGCAGCACCACACCGCCAACCAGCTGCACGTCAAAATGGCGCAATCCCGTCACACGGCGAGAAGCCTCACGTACAACGGCAAAGGCTTCAGGAAGAATATCATCCAAGGTTTCCCCTTTCTGCAACCGCAACTTGAACTCTGTAGTCTTAGCTGTCAGTTTTGCCGAACTTAAGCTTTCCATTTCCTTTTCGAGACTATTTATTTTGTCGACAATAACGCTAATATTTTTTAATTCTTTTTCATTAGGATCGCCAAAAATCTTTTTTAAAATGCTTTCCAGCAAAACAATCACTCCTTAAAAATATGGCGCAAAAAAACACTGCACTTAATAGATAATTATATCAGAAGCACTTGATAAATACAAGGTTTCAGGCACTTTCCAGCAAACTTTGTCATTATATCCTGACCAATAAGAAGTATAGAAACATGCAAAAATCAATAAGGGACGAAAACTGTCAGATTTTTTAATAAATTTTGACGATTTAGTCGGCCACACAAGGTTGAAAAATTCCCTGCTACGTCTGCACATAAAAGCTAAAAATTCCCTTTTCTGGATTTCCAATTTTTGTACTTTTGTATTTATATGAAAATTCTTTTTAAATGTCGTAAGAACATCTTTCAATTTTAATATCCGTTTGAAGCAGTCTAAACTTATTTTTATTGCCTTATAATTTTAAGAAATATTATGTCGTTTTAATGCTATATTAATGTCTTTTTAATATTATTTTAACTGAATTTTAATTCAATTAACATGTTCCAAAATAGTTTTTTTGAATTAGTATCCCTGCTTCTTAATTTCACATTGCAAAAATAAAAAGCACAGAATTACAATCCTGCGCTTTAACTGAAGATCCACTCTTGAAAGAACCAGCCTTTCATTTAAATTCCGGTGATAATAGCCCATACTTACCATCCTTACGACGGTATACCACGTTAGTATTCCCAAGATCTGGATCGTAAAAAACAAAGAAATCATGATTTAAAAGATTCATCTGCAGAATGGCCTCTTCAACCGTCATTGGATGCAGCACAAATCTTTTGTTCTTGACAATTTCAAATTCTCCATTTTCTTCTGCTGCCGTATTCACCGCGTCTGCTACCGATGTTTCCGCATCAGTAAAATTATCATATTTCCTTTTCATAAGACGAGTCTTATATTTACGGATTTGCCGTTCAATCTTTTCCACTGCCAGATCAATGGAAGAATACATGTCCTTTGTCGATTCTTGTGCCCGTAACAGGATACCGCTGGCAGGCACCGTTATCTCGATAATGTGATTTTCCTTTTCAATTTTCAGGACTGCAGTAATATCTCCGACCGTTTTAAATTGTTTAGTGATTCTTACTACTTTCTTTTCAACATAATCTTTAAGAGCTGGAGTAACATCAATGTTTCTTCCCTTTACATTAACGCTCATAAATCATTCCTCCCGCGACAGTCAAAGTTCCAGAGTTAACTCTGTATTTAGTAATTTTCGCCCCTGGCAGGAAATCACCTGCCACCCTTTGCATTCTTTGCATAAACTTTTCATTTCCGTCACGGAACTGTAATATATTTAATAATACTATCTCAAAGAATACTATGAATAAGTCATCGTTCTTACATTTTATGCAAAAAAATACAACTCAGCTGACCTGGTTTTCGACCCCACATCCGCCTGCTGGAAGGTTCGCTCCTAAGCTTTAGCTCCCCACTACTACTCCTCTCGCTTTATACGGCAGGACTTACTTCTAAGCTGCACCGTGCTCACAGTCATTTCGACTGCTTACGTGGATCGTTTTGCCTGCAACTGGCATCGATTTTCAACCACAGACCTGAGTTGTAATTTTATTATATTATCTGTTAATTTTTTCTGCAAGTTAGTATTTTCTAATTCGTCAAAAAGTGGTATACTAATTCTACAACACACGAACGGACTGATTTAGAAATGATTGCCATTCCTCAATGTCTTGATTTTAAGGATGACGACCTTACGAAGGAAATTTGCAGTTTCTTTCTTAAACTTTTAAAACTGAAAAGCAAGCACCTGTATCTTCATAGTCAGCAGGTAGCAAATTATGCTGCCAGCACAGCTGCAAAACTCGGCCTTCCTCCTGCAGAAATTGTTAATATTAAGACTGCTGCACTGCTCCACGATATTGGTCATCTGGCAGTGCCCAATCTTATACTTGATAAAGTGCCTCTCCTAAGCACGCGTGAACTTACAGCATATAAACGCCACTGCATTGCAGGAGCATGCATGCTGGAAAACATCTCAGGGTTTAACGATATCGCCGATATTATACGCTGCCACCATGAACAGTGGGACGGCACAGGATTCCCAAAACGTCTTAAGGGAGCAAATATCCCTATAGGGGCGCGTATTATTGCCGTAGCAGATTATTATGACCGCTACGTAAATCCATGCGGACACTGGGAAAAACCGCATACGGAAGCTATTAAGGAGCTTAAGAATAAATCCGGTCTGCAGTTTGATCCCATGGTAGTTAATGCTTTTATGAAATCTGTAATACCTGCTACTTCTACAAGCAAACGTCAAAAATAACAGAGTAAAAAATCCTCCGGCACCGAAGTTTAAAAGCTTTTTCACCGGAGGATTTTTTTATGATTTTATTTGGGTTATCTGTATGGGCCCAAGAATATCACCTAAAAGGCTCAGCGGAATGGCGCACTCTTTAAACCCTTCTGAATAGGGACCAGCTTCATACGGATCAAACAGCAGCACCAGCTCTTTATCATCACTGATATAGTATTTCTGGCTATCAGTAATTTTTATCTCAGGACTATGGCTGCTGTTTTCTGCCTGTTCGGCAGAATCATTCAAACGCTTGTCCAATTCCATCCAGGCACTGACCATCTGCTCCAACCTGGATTTATAATCACTGCCGTCAACAAATAATTCGGATAAAGCTATCAGCTTGCCGCTCTTAAGATCAAAATTAAAGGTGGATGCTTTTTTATTAGGATGGGCACCGCCTGTAAATATACTGCTTTTCTGCACCAGCGAAATAAACCTTTCATCATGCAGTTCCACTTTACTGTCAACATCAACAGAGTACCCGCTCCATTTTCCTGCGGCAGCCTCACTTTTTAAGATGCTGTCAATTTTTGCAGTCGTCTTCTTAAGGGCCGCCATGTCATCCTCCTGCAATGCAGCCTTGCCTTCAGCCTCAGGAAGATAATTGCCTATTCGCGCAAACATGCTGCTCACCATGACTTTATTTACTTCATTATCAACATCCGTACCGCCAATACTGCCTTTAATAACCAGTACTTCAAGTTTTACCTTACCCGACTGGTATTCTTCCTTTGTCACTTGCAGTTCACCTGCAAGAACCGTGGAAGCTATCGACATAACCAATATTGCAGCACAGAAAAGTGTAAGTTTACGCTTTAACATCATTTTAATCGCGCCTCCGTTCATGATAAAGCATGCACTGACGGTACAAGCGTCAGATATCCCACTACTAGTTATCATAACAAATTTCCCTTCACAAGACAATGACTACATGAAGCTGAAATCATTAAAACTCACATATCTTACAAATAAAACAAACGCATTCCATTGCTGAAATGCGTAATTTCCTGGTGGGCGCTGACGGGATCGAACCGCCGACATTCTGCTTGTAGGGCAGACGCTCTCCCAGCTGAGCTAAGCGCCCGTTTTAATGGTGACCGGTGGGGGAATCGAACCCCCGATACCGCCGTGAAAGGGCGGTGTCTTAACCGCTTGACCAACCGGCCAAATGGCTCCCCGAGTAGGACTCGAACCTACGACGCCCTGATTAACAGTCAGGTGTTCTACCGGCTGAACTATCGGGGAATTTTATGCAATGCTTACATCCAGTCCGCATCGTGAATGTTATTATATATATTTTTCATTCCTTTGTCAACACCTTTTAGGCAGCATCTCTACCAGTGTAGAGCCTGCTCTGATCATGGAATTCCAGTCCTTAAAACGCCTTAACCTTTACCACTATTTTCTGTACATCTGAAGGGACGTCCCCGAAACTGCAGTTCGGTCTGTGCAGTTCCCATGGAAAAAATATGGCAAAGTCACCGCTCTTTAAATTTACGCAGTCTTTCTCATCTATAGGGGCATAAAAAAGTACATCATTTTCTTCAGATTTATCCTCAATGACAATCTCATCCCCTCTTTTCGGACAGTACCAGATGGTTTCACTGCCGCGGTTTAGATATTGGACATCAATGTAATTATTATGGGATTCAGGACGCCGCAGTTCCTTTTTCTCCGTAGTGTATGTATTTACGCGGTAAAAGATGTCGCGGCCATCAATCGTATATTCCCCGTTTTCCATGCCGGAAAAGTCCGCGGTTGCGATATAGAGCAGTGCCTTCTTAATATTTTCTGTGAGATAAGGTAGGATTTTTTTTAAGTTTTTTTCATTTCCGCAAATCATATTTTCCCTCCCAGTCATGCCTTAAACATTTTATTCCAACATGTTTTTTTTATTCCCTTTTTCATCCGTTTTATAAAGGGCAAGTCTTTCAATATCCGCTTTTGCAACGGGCAGATTAATATGCCAGTACTCATTTAAAGCATTCAACAAATCAACGGCTTTCATACTTCCATCATGCGTAATACGACAGTCAAATTCCAGTATCGTCTTTCCTTTCTGATGTACAGCTTTGATGCAAGGAATATAAAATTTTACATCAATCTCCTTGAATCCTTCTTTTTTTTGGGGAGCAAGTTTTTTAAACGGCAAACTTTTAGCGGCATTAAACCCTGCCACAACTTCATTTAAATCATCCTCATAAGGCAACGTTATACGGTAACTTGCACCTCCTGCCTGAGACATTAAAGCAGTACTACCGCTTGCCACCGCATCAGCAGCCAGAATTCTTATGCCACGCGGCAGATTAGCGGATAATTTTTTAACTGCATTTTCCGGCTCCATAGGCTCCGCCAATTCCATTTCCAGAAATTCCGCATAGCTGACAATCCCCACTCCCAGAGCTGACGCCAGCGAAAACTTCATATGGGGGTTAAACCCTTCAGAATAGGACACAGGCAACTGTGCACGCCTAATCGCCCGCTCTAAAGTGCGCACATATTCCAAATGCGAAATAAAACGTATATCATGTTCCTTAGTAATCTGCATGCGTAGTTTCACTGTGCTTCACCAGTTCCCCAATCAATAATATCGACGCCAAGATTTTGGCAAACGCCACAACCCTGGCAGTTTCCTCGACGGCAATCAGGTGTTAGCTGCCTTTTTTTTGCCTTTTCCCATTCGTTCCACAGAAATCTTCTTGTAATACCCGGCTGAAGATGTTCCCATGGGAAAACCTCATATTCCCCCCTGCCCCTTGCAGCATAAAAATCAATATCAAGCCCTGCTTCTTTTATGGATTCTAGCCAGCGCTCATAAGAAAAACAGTCACTCCATCCGTCAAAACGTGCTCCTTTTTCCCAGGCCAGCAGAATAGCTTTCCCCAGACGGCGGTCACCCCTTGCGAAAACTGCTTCTATAACGCTGGTTTTTGCATCATGGTATTGAAAGGTGATATTTTTTACCTTCAGAGCATCTTTTAAAAGAAACTGTTTGTGCCTCAGGACTTTTATATCATTCTGGCCAACCCATTGAAACGCAGTATAAGGCTTTGGGACAAAAGACGAAACGCTTACCGTTATTTTTGCGCCGTGCCGTCCGGTAACCTGGAAATATTTCTGCTTCACTTTTTTTGCCAAATCAGCAATAGCCAAGACATCTTCATCGGTTTCTTCCGGAAGTCCCAGCATGAAATACAGTTTAACGCTGCTCCACCCAGAGGAAAATGCCGTACCTACGGCATTCATGAGATCTTCTTCCGTTACCCCCTTGTTTATCACATCACGCATTTTCTGGCTTCCCGCTTCCGGTGCAAATGTAAGACTGCTCTTTCGTACTGCCTGGACTTCCCTTGCAATATCAACACAGAAACTGTCAATACGCAAAGACGGTAAAGAAACGCTCACCCTTTTATCCTTAAATTCATTAACCATATCATGAATCATTGGTGCCAGGCAAGAATAATCGGCCGTACTTAATGAAACCAGGGAAATTTCATTATACCCTGTGCTGGCCACCAGTTTTCTGGCCATATCTTTTAAAACTTCCGGTTTTCTTTCCCTCACCGGGCGGTAAATCATACCGGCATGACAGAAACGACAGCCTCTTGTACAGCCGCGGAAAACTTCCAGCATTATCCGGTCATGTACTATTTCTCCAAACGGCACCACAACAGTATCTGGAAAATCTATCCCGTTCAGGTCGGAAATGACCCTCTTCTCAATTTCCGAAGGTGCCGAATCATCTATAGGCTGTACGGCAGATATTGTGCCGTTATCCTTATACACTATCCTGTAAAAAGACGGCACATAGATTCCTTTTATCTGGACCGCTAGACGCAAAAAACCACGACGCCCTCCCTTCCTGCCGCCCTGCTTCCAGTTTTTATAGTATTCCATCAGTTCGATAAGTACTTCTTCACCTTCGCCAATGACCGCCAAATCAAAAAAATCCGTCAGAGGTTCAGGATTATATACGCACGGTCCTCCTACGATAACAAAAGGATCATTTTCACCACGCTCGTTTGCCAAAAGAGTAATCCCGCCAAGGTCCAGCATATTTAAAATATTGGTATAAGAAAGTTCATACTGCAGAGTAAACCCCACCATATCGCATTCAGACAGTTTCCTGCCAGTTTCCAGAGTGCGCAAGGGAATACCGTGCTCGCGCATTTTTTCCTCCATGTCAACCCATGGTGCATAGACCCTCTCTGCAGCAATACCCTGCTCCTTATTCAGCAGATGATAAAGAATCTTAAAGCCCAGATAGCTCATGCCAACCTCATAAACATCAGGAAAAGCTAAAGCAATGAGGACTTCCGTTTCAGAATCACTTTTAACTATGCTGCCAAATTCCCCGCCTGTATAGCGGACAGGTTTCTGTACGCTGCTTAAAATGTCTATTGAAAATTCTTTTTCCATACTTCCTCCTAAAACTGCAGCCGCTGATCCCGAACCTTAATATTCAGCAAAAGGGCTATTAGTCCGACATTCGTCAGCAGCGAGCTTACGCCGTAGCTTAAAAACGGCAGCGGCACACCTGTAACTGGCATAATACCTATTGTCATTCCTATGTTTACTACAATATGAAACATGAACATGGATGTTATCCCAGTTGCCAGTAGGGTGCCAAAGTCATCATCTGCATTAAGGGCGATGGCTATACCTCTCCAGATTATAATAAAATAAAGAACAATCAAAAGAATCGTACCGATAAAACCAAACTCTTCCCCAGCCACGGCAAAAATAAAATCTGTATGGTTTTCCGGTAAAAAATTCAGCTGGCTCTGTGTTCCTTCCAACCAACCTTTTCCAAAGAGTCCGCCGCTGCCAATGGCAATTTTCGACTGAATGACATGATAGCCACTACCGAAAGGATCCAATTCCGGATTTAGAAAAACACGGATGCGATTTTTTTGGTAATCCTGCAAAACCATCCAAAAAATTGGGAGCAAAGCAACAAAGGTTATTCCCATCCTGAAGAACCATTTATATTTAAACCCACTGACAAAAATCATACCAATCAGTATGGCAATAAATGTAAGTGACGTGCCAAGATCCGGCTGTCTCATGACTAATATGAATGGTACCAAGACATAGACAAATACAGGCAGATAATCCTTAAATGATTCAAGCCATTCTATGCGTTTTTCCATAAAAGCTGCCAGACAGATGATAAGAATGATCTTGGAGAATTCACTGGGCTGAAAAGAAAAAGAACCTATCTGTATCCATCGCTGGGCACCCAGCTGGGCATGTCCGAAAAGCATTACCGCTATCAAAAGAACTAAATTAAAAATATATAACTGCCTGGTGTAGTTTTTAAGCATCCTGTAGTTAAAGCGCAGGGAAAATATTGCCATAAGTATAGAAACTGCCATAAACATCATCTGGCGTCCCAGATGCCAGCTCCGCCCCGTCTCAACGGCAAAGGTATGGGTCGCGCTGTAAATGAGCACAAGACCGTATGCCATCAGCATAAAAGTTGCTACTATAAGCCACCAGTCCAGATTGCGTAAAATACGCTTAAGTTCCACAGCGCGCCTCCTTTCTTTCCTATCCGTCTTCTATTTTCCGCTTTCTTTGCTACCGCCAGGCATTTCGCCTTTTTCACTGAAATATTCCTCAAAGCATTTGTAAACTATGGGCCCTGCCGATATCGACCCGAACCCGCCCTGTTCTACTATAGCCACCACAACAAGTTCAGGATCTTCCAAGGGTCCGTAAGCTACAAAAAGTCCATGATCCCGCCCATGAGAGTTTTCAGCCGTCCCGGTTTTACCAGCTATTTTTTTTGGCAGAGCATCAAAATAAGATGCCGTTCCGCCTTCTCTTGTTGTTGCACTCATGCCCATCTGCATATAGTCTAGCGTCTGCTGCGATACATCAATATGTTTCCCTTCTGCCCTTTTCGGTTTTGTAAACTCACTGCCGTCCGGATTAAAAATATTTTCAACCAGATACGGCTGATATTTGATGCCCCCGTTGGCTACACATGCCAGCATTACGGCAAGCTGTAATGGTGTTGCAAGATTAAATCCCTGACCTATGGCCGCATTAAAAGTATCGCCCAGACGCCATTCCTCGTTCCAGATTTCCTTTTTTACCTGTTTTGATGCAACAAGGCCTTTGCTTTCTTCATCCAGATCTATCCCCGTCGGTTCGCCGAACCCATAGATTCTGGCATATTTTGCGATGTTATCTATTCCCGTTCTATAAGACAACTCATAAAAATATACATTATCAGACTGAGCCAACCCGGAGACAAAGCTCAGCCAGCCTAAAACCTCTCCTCCAGCATTCCCCATGGTTGGCACGAGAGGATGATACCCGCCATCATAAATAAGCTCATAAAGGGTTATTTTATTCAGTTCAAATGCGGCTGAGCCGGTAACGATTTTAAATGTTGACCCTGGAGGATATTCACCGCCCGTTACCCTGTTGGTCATCGGATAATCCGGATTATTGTTTATATCATTCCAGTCTTTCGAAGAAATACCCTGCACAAAAAGATTAGGATTGTAATTAGGCCGGCTTATAAGGGCCCGTACGGCACCATTTCTCGGATCTATGGCAACCATAGCTGCCGCACGTGCATTAGGAGCACTGCCACTGGCACGGAGAGACCATAAATGGGAATCAATAAATTTCTCCAATTCTGTCTGTAAGCTAAAATTAATGGTAAGCTGCAGATTTTTCCCCGGGGAGGGCTGTATAGCATTGTAATGCTGCACAACATTGCCAGCAACATCCACTTCCTCCGCGAGTGTTCCATCCTCTCCGCGCAAAATACTGTCATAGCTTTTTTCCAGACCTGCCTTACCGACAATACTTCCTAGAGCAGCATTTTTAAAAAGTCCGTGCTCTATCTCATACTCGCTGACTTCGCCCACATATCCCAGCGCATGTACTGCAAGATCATTATACACATAGTTGCGGATAGGCCTGATTTCCAGCATTACATCTGGCATATTCCTGCGCTGTTCTTCTATTTTGGTAAGTTGCTCCGGCGAAAGATTACTTTTTAATAAAATAGGTTCGGAATAGTTTGCACTAGCCTTAATTTTTTCTTTTATGTCTTCAACTGGCATTTGCAGCAGCACACTGAGGCGCTCTAAAACATCTGGATTATAGTTGCTCTGTTTCTGTAGGGCAACGGCATAACCTGGCAAATTATTTACTAGTTCCCTGCCGTCACTGTCCAAAATCAGTCCTCTGGGGGCAATAATTCTTGACTGGCGCAGCCGATTTTCATCCGACTGTTCAGCATAATATTCACTGCGCCATAGCTGCAGATATACTATTCGCCCCAACAACACTGCAAATAAAAGGATGCACAGCAAAAACATAATCCGCAGACGACTCATATGATATTTAGTCAGCATGCGCATCCCCCTTTCCTAAAATCAGTATTCAATATCCTCCTCACAGACCCACCTGTAGATTCTTTTTACCAGCCAAGCCACAGGATAAGTGAGCAGCATATTCCCAACACAATAACCAGCTGTATCATGCAGAAAAACAGGTAGAATATCCCACTGTCCTCCTATGCGCAGAAATTCAATCCACCAGAAACAGAAGCGGATAAGCAGGGAACAGCATCCTACGGAGATAATATGATAAAAAAATCTGTCCTTAAAAATTTTATCCTTGGTAAGCCCTATAAGATATCCTAAGATACTGCGGGTAAGCATATGAAATCCAAAGATTCCAGTAGTCATGGAATCCTGTAAAAACCCTGCAAAAATACCTGCCGCCGCACCATAATTTTTTCCATACAGCAAAGAAAAACTATATAGTGCCAGAAACGGCAGATCAAACGCCAGCCAGCCCGTAAAAAAAACTGAAACTGCTCCCTGTATAACCAATAATAAGAGAAACAGGACGGGCCAAATCAGTTTCCTCATTTTGCCTGTCCTCCCCAATCGTTCATATCAATTTTTTGTACCGGTGTAAAGCCTGTTATAACCAGAACCTGCTCAATATTATCAATATTGGCTGATGGTTCTATTACTGCTTCCTGCAGGAGTCCCACGCTGTCCGGTCTTGCGGAAACGATTTTACCTATCAGAATATTTTCCGGATGATTGCCCCCAAATCCGCTGGTAACAATTATGTCATCTTTTAAAATACTTGCTTCGCGGACAATATGTTCCATAAGCAGCATACCATTCGTAGAGCCGCTGCCGATGGTAACACCGACCGCCCTTGATGAAGCACGCAACACTCTGGCCCCTACTCTACATCTGGGCGATGTAACAAGCAGTACTTTTGCATATCCACCATAAACTTCGTCTATGACACCTGCTAAAGCACCTCTGCTTATCACAGCCATTTCCCTACGTAAGCCTTTATCTTTACCGGCATTGATATACACACTTTCACGTAAATCACCAAAATTGCGGGCAATGACTTTAGCGGCTACAGTAATCTGACCCTCATGCGATTCTTTATACCCGAGCAATTCGCGCAATTGCTGGTTTTCAGCATAAATGGCAGCAGTTGCAATATTGGCATAACGCAACTCGTCATTATCTTTTTTCAGTTGTTCATTTTCGCTCTGTAAAACTGTCAAAGACCGCCAATAACCGCGTATGCCATCTCCTGTTTTACCCAGGTAATTTATGGCATTTTCTACTGGCAGTACAATTGCGGCAACAGCCTTATTAACCATCGGGAAACGGCTTCTGCCTGCTACAGCCAAAGCAATCATCGCGATCATAATTAGTGCGAACAATATGCACAATAATTTCCTTTTACTCATGCTGCTACCTTAAAATATCTTTTTATATTTTACCTGGAAGCTATGAATCCTTTTCTATAAGTATCGACATGCTCAACGGCAATGCCAGTACCTAACACGACACAGTTTAATGCTTCATCCGAAACATATACTGGCATTCCCGTCTCTTTTGAAAGCAATTTATCCAGATTACGCAACAGGGATGATCCGCCAGTCATAACAATACCTCTGTCCATAATATCAGCGGACAATTCAGGCGGTGTACGTTCAAGTGTATTTCTAACTGCATCTATGATAACACTTACAGGCTCTTCCACTGCTTCACAGGCATGATTTGCGGTTATAATAATGTTTTTTGGCAAACCGCTTAAAAGATCCCTGCCGCGAACTTCCATTTCCGGAGGACGAGATACAGGAATGGAAGTACCAATTTCAATTTTAATGTTCTCGGCAGTACGTTCGCCAATAAGCAGATTAAAGGCTTTGCGGATATATCGTACAATCGCACTATCAATGGCATCACCGCCCGTACGTACGCTACGGCTGACAACTATACCACCCAAGGAAATAACTGCCACCTCACATGTTCCGCCGCCAATGTCGACTACCATGCTGCCTGTGGCTTCCTGCACGGGCAGACCTGCCCCTATGGCCGCTGCCATCGGTTCCTCAATGAGATATGCTTCCCTAGCACCTGCCTCAATGGTAGCATCAATTACCGCGCGTTTTTCCACTTCGGTAACACCAGAAGGAACTCCTACTAAAATACGAGGCCTTACGAAACTTCTATTCCCCATGGCTTTTTTTATAAAATGCTTCAGCATGGACTGAGTAATGTCATAATCCGCAATAACTCCATCTTTCATAGGGCGTATAGCAACAATATTTCCTGGCGTGCGGCCAATCATTCTCTTGGCTTCAGCTCCAATAGCCAGAACCTCGTTGCTTCCTTTTTCCACGGCCACTACAGAAGGTTCGCAAATGATGATTCCCTTTCCTTTACAGTGTACTAATGTATTAGCCGTGCCCAAATCTATACCCATATCACTAGACATATTATTAAAAAATCCTATATTGGAAATATTAAAACTCATTTCCTTGCCATCCTCCCATAAAAGTATCCTCTATTTACCATAACCTACAGTTGCCTTAAATATTTACCCCCAGCTTCCTCAGCATTGAGTACAAGCAGGTAAGCGGCAGCCCTACAACATTATTATAGCAACCATTAATTTTTTCCACTAGTAAGGTGCCTTTACCCTGAATACCATAGGCCCCAGCTTTATCTAGCGGTTCTCCCGTAGCAACATAAGCGCTTATTTCATCTTCAGTCAAACTGCGGAAAAATACCCTTGTCTCGCAGACATCAGTAGTTTCCCGCCCTTTATAACATACAGCTACTCCTGTTAAAACCCTGTGTTCCCTTCCTGAAAGCCTCCTTAACATTTCTTCAGCCACTTCTTTTCCTGCAGGTTTTCCTAAAATCATTTCATCTATTACCACTACCGTATCAGCAGCAATAACAGGTACATTATCCCCACAAACGGCACGTACTGCCCGGCATTTACCAACAGCATTGGCCAATACTGTTTCTTCAGCAGGTTCTTTCCCTCCGCCGCTTTCCGTAAAGTCAGCAGGATACACCATTACATCAAATCCTATATTTCGCAATAGCTCTAGACGTCTTGGAGAAGCCGAAGCCAGAATCACCCGCACGATAAACTCCTAATTATTCTCCGGATTATTGCTGGTATCAATAACCATCTTTGGCACTTCAATCTCTATAATTACCGGTTGACTGCCGCTACGTACGGCATCACGTTTAAAAATACGGGTGTAACTTAAGGCTAACAAAAACCATATGATAATACCGACTGCAATGCAGGGCAATTTTTCCCAACGAAAGAAAACAGCAATGCCGTTCCCAAAAGCGCCACCAGCCAGAAAACCTATGACCGGCAGTCCGTAAATAATAGCCTGGACTTTTCGCTTTTCCAGTTCCTGGTATTCAATGCCGACAATATTTCCAGCCTTGGCATTTACAGGATTCCAGCAATCCAGGTATTTAGGAAGATTCTTTATTGTACTTTGTGTTTTATCGACTTTTACTTGGGCTCTTTCACCCTGGACATTCGTAACAATGCCTTTTATCTCGGCCATATAGCGCTCTCCTTAATACTTGCAGACAAATATATACCAATAGCCAAAAGCGAAGATAACGCCGTAAATAATAAAAAATACTGCCAGCCCCTGCCAGCATATTGGATAGCCATAATGTATGTATTCCCCGAAAATCCCACGCCTGTTAAAAAAAGTATATTTGCTGCGTCTGCGGAACCATTTAGCTTTATTCTCTTGGCCCACAATTCTAGTAATCAGGAAAATATATATAAAAGATCCTATAAGAACCTGCAGTATCCTTATACATATTGCAGTTGATGATACGGTTTCCAATCCTTCCATTTTTTCTCCTCGACTTTACTTTATAACATCCACATTTTTATTTCACAGCTCAATATATTTATCAGGCAACTGACGTTTCAACTGACGTACAAATTCATCGCTTGCCTTAAAAAGTAATCCCGCCAGTCTGTTGTTATTTTTGCCTTCTGTAAATACCAGCAATCTCTGCTGGTTGGGATCCAGGGAATTATACCTATGGATATAGTGGCTGATTTTGGTCCTGCGAAAAAAACTTTTTACGTAGCGGTTCGTAAAGCTTTCCGCATGGGTTAAATCAACCACATAACTGCGTCTTATAATGCCAAGCCCGTGGCTGATAACCTCAAGTTTATGCTCCCTGTATATGATCAATGTGTAACCGAAGGCCACACGCCATATCCATAACCCCAGAAAGCATAAATACATTCCCCAGGCCATAATATTAATCCGACCGCTGTTATAATAATTGACACCTTCATCATACAAGAATCCGGCTATGACCAGTAATGCCAGACCTGCTATAATTTTTCTGTCCTTTTTTGTTGAAGATTCCTCGCGATAAAGTTCTTCCAAATACGGTCCCTCCGCTATTTCTTTATTAATCATACAGCTTATTTATTATACCAAAAAAAAGCTACAAAGCATATACCTTACGCAAGATAAATATAATAATAAAAAGTTAAATTTCTGCGCTTTTTCAGAAAACCAAACGGAACCTGCAGTTCCCAGATGTTTTTAACCTCTTGTCTGTCCATTGCCATTAACGAGATATTTTATACTCGTCAGCTCAGGCAAAGCCATCGGCCCGCGGGCGTGTATTTTTTGAGTACTTATGCCAATTTCTGCCCCAAACCCGAATTCAAAGCCGTCAGTAAATCTAGTGGAAGCATTGACATAAACGACCGCCGCATCCACTCTCTGCTGAAAGATTTCGGCATTCAAATAGTCCCTGGTTACAATACACTCACTATGCTTTGTACCGTAGCGGGCAATATGCTCTATGGCTTCATCAAGGCTGTCAACTATTTTTACTGATAGACACAAATCGTCATATTCAGTTGCCCAGTCATTCTCCTGTACTGGAAATACCCTATCACTATAGGATTGTACACTTTTATCTCCGCGTATTTCCACTCCAGCTGCAAGATATTTGTCCAGCATTGCTGGCATAAATCTGTCGGCTATATCTTTATGTACAAGAAGTGTCTCCATGGCATTGCAGACTGCTGGACGCTGCACTTTAGCATTAAAAGCTATCTTTACGGCCATTTCCACATCTGCAG
>JAJQAO010000008.1:5318-10355 GCA_021203775.1 Phascolarctobacterium sp. | reverse complement strand
GTAGACATTTTCCCACCCTCACAAAATAACTAGATCGTCTCTATGTATCACTTCATTATAATTTTTATGTCCCAGCAGCTTTTCGATATCCGATGATTTGCATCCCTTAATTTTTTCCAGCTCATCAGAGCTGTAATGTACAAGTCCACGGGCTAATTCATGCCCCGCATCGTCTTTTACGCTTACCGTACTGCCAGTTTCGAAGTTTCCATTAACCTCCGTAATGCCTGCAGGCAGAATGCTGCAACCTCCAGCTTTATGCAGTGCCCTGACACAGCCTGCGTCTATGACAATATTACCTTTAATGCGTGCTCCGAAAGCCAGCCAGCGTTTACGGAATTGCAACCTGTTTTCTCTGCTTACAAACAGAGTTCCTATTTCTTCCCCGTTTAAAATATTCGGAATGGCATCCTTTTCCGTGCCGCTTGCAATCACCAGATTTATACCGCTGCTGGTAGCAGCCTTTGCTGCCTGAAGTTTTGTAGCCATTCCGCCAGTGCCGTGTTTTGATCCAGCGCCGCCTGCACAGGCCTCGATGTCTGGCGTAATCTCGTACACTTCAGGCATCAGCTTTGCTTCAGGATCTGTCTGCGGATTTGCCGTATAGAGCCCGTCTACATCTGATAAAATAATAACCAGATCGGCATCAATAATGCCTGCAACTAATGCCGACATATTATCGTTATCACCGATTTTAAGTTCATCTAATGCAACCACGTCATTCTCATTGACGATAGGAATAACCCTTTGTTTTAAGAGTTCCATGAATGTATTGCGCGAATTGGTATAGCGATGACGATCGAGTGACTCCGTTTTCGTAAGCAGTACCTGGGCTACTATCTGACCATATTCAGCAAAAAATTTCTCGTAAGTATGCATCAGTACACCCTGTCCTACGGCTGCTGCAGCCTGCTTTCCAGGAATAGTATCAGGTTTTTCCTTCAACCCAAGCCTATCCACCCCTACCGCTACAGCACCGGATGTCACTAGGATCATTTCCCGTCCCTGATTCTGCAAATCAGAAATCTCCCTGGCCAGTCTATTGATTTGGCTGAAATTCATCTTGCCGTTCTTATAGATAATAGTACTTGTGCCGACTTTTACCACTATCCTTTTAGCTTTCTTTAAATTTTTTCTTTCAACAACCATATCCTCAGACCCCTGTATCAGCAATACTGCTTTTTATTCATTATTTTTATATTCAAATATCATATCGCGAATTCGTACGCTTTCGCCTTCTTTAGCGCCATTTTCCTTTAGGGCCTCATCAATACCAAGACGGCGCCATATAAGCTGAAAACGGTACAACGCCTCACTGTTATCAAAATTTGTCATAGCTACCAGACGTTCAATATTTTTACCACGTACTTCATAGTCGGTATCAGTGCCGGCAACGATTTCAAAACTATCTGGATCTATTTCATCAACGCGGGTAAGTTCCTCTTCGTCCTCTTCCGGCTCGTACTGCCCTAAAAGTTCATATGCTTTATACATAAGCTCCCGCAGCCCTTCACCTGTTGCTGCCGAAACTGCAGTAATTTCATAACCTTTCCCCTCTACGTATTTTTTCAATTTTTCATAGTTTGCACTAGCTTCCGGCAGGTCCATTTTATTAGCCACTACCAGCTGCTTGCGCCTAGCCAGGCGATTGCTGTATTCTGCCAGTTCGGTATTAATATCTTCAAAATCCTTAATTGGATCACGGCCATCTACAGCTGCTACATCCACGATGTGCAAAAGTACCTTGGTACGCTCTATATGGCGCAGGAAATCATGTCCCAACCCTACTCCTTCGTGCGCACCTTCAATAAGACCAGGAATATCAGCCAGTACAAAACTATGCTCTTCATCAATGCGTACAACGCCAAGTACCGGTGTCAGGGTGGTAAAATGATAGGCTGCAATTTCAGGCCTTGCAGCGCTCACCTGCGCTATAATACTTGATTTTCCTACACTTGGATATCCTACAAGACCCACATCTGCAAGTAACTTTAGTTCCAGCTTCAGCCAGCGGCTTTCACCAGGCTCACCCTTTTCAGCAAAAATAGGAGCACGATTTACACTGGTTGCATAGCAGGCATTACCTTTTCCGCCGCGGCCTCCCTTAGCAGCCACATACTCCTGCCCATCTTCAATTAAATCGGCAAGCAATGCACCAGTTGTGTCATCACGCACCAATGTTCCAGTAGGTACTTTCACATATAACGTTTCCCCTCGTGCTCCGGTGCAGTTTTTTGTACCTCCCGTTTCGCCGTGTTTAGCTATATATTTCCTTTTATAGCGAAAATCTATCAGGGTATTCAAATTTTCATCGGCAATAAGTACGACATCGCCGCCGCGGCCGCCATTACCACCGTTTGGGCCACCCTTTTCCACAAACTTTTCACGGCGGAAACTGCTCCTGCCATCGCCGCCGTCACCTGATTCTACATAGATTCGTGCTCTGTCAAAAAACATTTTTTTCTCCTGTGCTCTTAATTTTAGTCATATTTATTTATTATATTATAGCCTGTTTCTGTCATTCTGTTCAATACCCCCACCCTTGCCGTTAAAAATCACCATTTTTAAGCTAAAAACTCTCGCAAAAATGAAAAATGTCAAATAAATGTAACTGCCTGAATTCCAGCGGTTAACATAAATTTCCCGATAATAATCCCAAGATATCCCTGAGCAAACATTGCTTGACAAACCTTGATTTTGTTGACATAATGTAGAGAACGTATCAAAATGTTATTAAAATTTGTTTCTTGCCAAATGTTATGACCGGGAAAATTTTCAGGTTTTGATTTCAGAGACGCAGCGTCAGGTGCAAGCTGCTACAAATCCTGCGAAGAAGCTCACCCGCAAACAGCCACCCTGAAACTTCTGCCAGGGGCGGTCGCACCGACAGCGTTACGTCGCCGAACCAGCTATCTGGAAAGAATGAAGAAAAATTTTAGGGTGGTACCGCGATTTTCGCCCCTATCTGCAGGCTGCAGATAGGGGAGTTTGTTATTATAGAAGTTATAGAAATTATTTATTAAACATTGGAGGCATCAACTTATGGGAATGACAATGACAGAAAAAATTATTGCCCGCCATGCAGGCAAGGATGCAGTCAGTGCTGGTGATCTGCTCGTTTCTAAAGTAGACCTTGTCATGGCAAACGATATTACCGGACCACCTGCTATTACGGAATTTGAAAAAATCGGCCGCCCGGTTTTTGATAAGGATAAAATTGCCTTAATTCCGGATCATTTTTCTCCCTGCAAAGACATTAAATCGGCTACAATGTGCAAACGCATGCGCGATTTTGCGCACAAGCATCAGATTTCTAATTATTTTGAAGTGGGACGCATGGGTATTGAGCATGCCCTCCTGCCGGACAAGGGTCTTGTCGCTCCCGGGGAAATTATTATCGGCGCCGATTCCCATACCTGCACTTATGGAGCATTAAATGCAATGAGTACCGGCATGGGCCAGACCGATATCGGTGCATCCATGGCCAGCGGAACTACATGGTTCAAAGTCCCTCAGTCTATCAAGGTAACATTAAAAGGAATCCTTCCCCGTTTTGTTAAAGGCAAAGATATAATTTTACATTTAATCGGCATGATTGGCGTTGACGGTGCCCGCTATCAATCTCTAGAATTTGCAGGTGACGGTATAGATCAGCTTTCCATGGCCGATCGTTTTACCATCTGCAATATGGCCATTGAAGCAGGTGGGAAAAACGCTATTTTCCCAGTTGATGAAAAGACAAGAGCCTTCTTAAAAAGCCGTGTGAACAGACCCTGGCAGGAAGTAACGGCAGACAGTAACGCTAAATATTCCCGTGAAATTGTCATTGAATTAAATGAACTGGTTCCTGTAGTTGCCTATCCCCATCTGCCGGAAAACACCCACCCTGCCGCAGAAGGCAAAGATATTAAGATTGACCAGGTAATAGTCGGTTCATGTACCAACGGCCGCATTGATGACTTGGCTCAGGCTGCTGAAATCATGAAAGGACGTAAAGTCTGCGACCACGTACGCATGATTGTCATCCCGGCTACTCAGGAAGTTTATAAAGAGGCCATGAAACTAGGTTATATTAATACCTTTATTGATGCCGGGGCGGCAGTATCTACTCCTACATGCGGTCCATGCATGGGTGGCTATATGGGCATTCTCGCTGCCGGCGAAAGGGCAGTTTCTACTACCAATCGCAATTTCCGCGGACGCATGGGGCATGTTGACAGTGAAGTCTATCTCGCCAGCCCCTATACTGCTGCTGCCAGTGCAGTTACCGGATATATAACAAGCCCTGAGGAGGTAATGAAATGAGTAAAGTATGGCGCTATAAAGATCACGTTGACACGGATGTAATAATACCTGCAAGATACCTGAATATTGCTGACTTTAACGAATTGGCAGAACATGCCATGGAAGATTCCAAGGAAAATCTGGAGATTAACTTCGCCGCTAATGTACAACCAGGCGATTATATTGTGGCTGGCAAAAACTTCGGCTGCGGATCCAGCCGTGAACATGCCCCTATCGTTATTAAAGTGAAAGGTATTAAATGCATCATAGCAGACAGCTTTGCCCGTATTTTTTACCGTAATGCAATAAATATCGGCCTGCCCGTTCTTGAAATAGGCAGTGATGTGGAAAAAATCGAAGCTGGCGATGAGATTGATGTGGATATGGCCAAAGGTGAAATTAAGATCTTAAATAAAGGCATCATTATCAATACTAAACCTCTGCCGGAATTTATTCAGAAAATTTCTGACTGCGGCGGATTAATTAATTATATTAAAGGAGCTCAAGAACAATGAAAATTACTTTACTTCCAGGCGATGGTATCGGCCCTGAAATAGTGGACGCTTCTGTTGAGGTTTTAAATGCAGCAGCTAAAAAATTCTGTTTTGATGTTACATATGATAAACAGCTCATCGGCGGCTGTGCTATTGATGCAACAGGTGTACCTATGCCAGAAGCCACAGTTGTTTCCGCAAAAGCCGCTGACGCAGTACTTTTAGGTGCTGTAGGCGGACCTAAATGGGATAATGTTGC
>JAJQAO010000008.1:3527-5218 GCA_021203775.1 Phascolarctobacterium sp. | reverse complement strand
CCGCTGACGCAGTACTTTTAGGTGCTGTAGGCGGACCTAAATGGGATAATGTTGCCCCAGATATCCGTCCGGAAAAAGGCTTACTTGCTATTCGCAAAGCCTTAGGACTTTATTGCAATCTGCGCCCTATGGTTGTTTCCAAATTCACTGCACACCTCTCCCCCCTTAAAACCGAAATAGCTGAAGGCGCCGATCTTTTAATCGTCCGCGAACTTACGGGTGGCATTTACTTTGGCAAACACAACGAAGCACATTTAAATGATCAGGGAATAGAAGAAGCCAGTGACGTGGAACTTTATACCAGGCCTGAAATTGAACGCATTGCAAAATTTGCCTTTGACGCGGCAAGAAAACGCCGTGGTAAAGTGACCAGCGTTGATAAATCCAACGTCCTTGGCACCAGCCGCATGTGGCGTAAAATTGTATCGGAAATGCAGGCAAAAGACTATCCTGATATAGGGCTCACCAACCTGTACGTAGATAACTGTGCAATGCAACTGGTTTTAAACCCCAGACAGTTTGATGTTATCTTAACCAATAATATCTTCGGTGACATTTTAAGCGATGAGGCAAGTACTATTGCCGGCAGTATCGGCCTTCTGCCAAGTGCAAGCCTCGGCGATGGCACTGGTTTATACGAGCCAATACACGGCAGTGCCCCAGATATCGCTGGAAAGGGCATCGCTAATCCCCTAGCTACTATCCTAAGTGTTGCCATGATGCTACGTTACTCCCTCAACTTAAGTGAACCTGCAGATGCTATTGAGACAGCTGTGAACCGTGTCATGGAACAGGGCTATCGTACGCCGGACCTGTATGCAGATGGTCTCACTAAAGTATCCACATCCGAAATGGGATGCCTAATAGCTCAGGAACTGCTGATATGAAATTCCCACTTTATTAAATGCATACAACTTAAATAAAAAATACAGGCATTACAGCCTGTATTTTTTATTTATATTTTTCTACACTAACGGCATTCTACTTTTTCAACCAAAGTTTCACAGATGTTATAAACATAACCGCTATCCAAAATTTCTACATGAAATCAGGAGATTTCTTCAGACTTTCGCATTAATAACCATACGATTAATGGCACATAATTTTACTTCACTACCTTCTAATAAAACACACTTTAGGCAGCAGACAATATCTATGTTCTTTTATTGTAATCATTTTAAATAATGGTAAATCATTCTGCGAGCACTCTCTTCACCAACTGCCGTACCGCGTTGCTAAGGCTCATTTGCTTGTGTTACAATTAATTATAGAATTGAAAGGCTGATTAGTTCATAATCTTTAAGAGGCAGATATGGATAATAAATTCCCTGTTTACATAAAAAAAATACTGCACGCTTTGGCAGACGAAGGTTTCGAAGCTTATGTGGTCGGTGGAGCCGTCCGTGATTTGTTGCTTGGCATAAAACCTGGTGATTTTGACATCACAACTAACGCCAGACCAGAAAACGTAATTGAAATCTGTAACCGCTGGAATTGGGAGACGGTGGATAATTTAGGCAGCAACTTTGGCTGTGTAAATGCCATAATTGATAAAAAAGCTGTCGAAATAACTACTTTCCGCGGTGAAAGTTACGGCAGTGATGCCCATAAGCCGAATCAGGTATGGTACTGCGAGACACTGCAGGAAGACTGCAGTCGCCGCGATTTTACCGTTAATGCTATGGCCTTTG
>JAJQAO010000008.1:0-3427 GCA_021203775.1 Phascolarctobacterium sp. | reverse complement strand
ACACTGCAGGAAGACTGCAGTCGCCGCGATTTTACCGTTAATGCTATGGCCTTTGATATTGCTGGCAGACTATATGATTTTTATGATGGCCAGACGGATCTAAAAAAAAGAATCCTGCGTACAGTCGGCTGCGCTAGAAAACGCTATGAAGAAGATGCCTTAAGAATGCTTCGTGCCTGCCGTTTTGTTGCCCAACTTGGTTTCACATATGTGCAGAATACTGACCTGCTCCCTCCATTTGGTGAGCCGGGAACCCCTTATTATCTGCCGCAAAACTACTCCTTTCCTGTGGAACGATGTGCCGGACTGTCCCTTGAAAGAGTACGGCGGGAACTGGAGAAACTTCTTCTTTCTGCCTTTGCTGGACGGGGGCTTATGCTTTTTCTTGCAACAGGTCTTGCTGGAACTTTTTGCCGCAAGCGCAATAATGGAATTGACAGCCAGATTCCTATTCTTCCTGAACTGCATCATCTTGAAGGGTTACGGCAAAATCCCCGTTTTCATAAGTACAATGTATGGGAACATACTTTAGCCGCCATTGATAACTCTCCAAAGAATCTGTCCATCCGCTGGGCCCTATTGCTTCACGATATAGGCAAAGGTCTCCCCGAAATCCGTAAGCTCAATAAAGAAGGGCAACCTTCTGATCACGGGCATGAAACCCAAAGCGCGCTTATGGCTGAAACAATTCTAACCCGCCTTGGTTATCAGAAAAATTTTATCAAGAAAGTTACCTGGCTGGTCGCACGTCACATGCGCTTCGCCCCCATGCTGATTACAGGCGAAAAGGCCCTGCGCCATTGGGTACGCACCGAAGCTTTAAGCGGAACTTTCTCCGATTCCAGGGAAATGACTGCGGCCTATGAGGATCTGGTAGAAGTCTTTTTAGCTGATATGGGCGCAACCCATGCCGGAAGAAATACTCATCTCATGCAGGCAGGAAAGGAACTTGGAAAACAGGTTACGGAAATTGCCCGTACGCAAATGCCTATCGCCGCAGGCGATTTAGATATCAACGGACATGATTTGCTGGAGTTTCTTACGCAATCAGAAATACGTCAATATCTGCCCTTACTTTTAAAAAGGGTACAATCTGGAAATCTTCCCAATGAAAAAGCGCCTTTGCTGGCTGCTGTAAAAAAATATCTGCAGAAACGGGGAAATAAAATATGAATAAAATAAAATACTTTTTTTTTATTGTACTCTTCATTGCCCTTCTGCCAGGATGTCATTCCCCGTTTAATCCCCCCAAAAACGATGTCTCAAGAGAACAGCATAATACTTCTGTCCATAACGATGATCACAATATTGCCCCTTCTCCATATTTTATGCAGATTGATTTTTATAATATGCAATCCAATGACCATCTGACATTGCTGCCAAAATTTAAAACACACCAGCAGACTACTGGCTATACATGCGGGCCTGCTGCCGCTCTTATGGTAGTGGAATATTTAAACGGCGTACCACTGCATAGTGAAATGGAAATAGCAAAAATTATGGGTACAAGTAATTATAGCGGCACTGACGTAAAAGGCATCCTCCGGTATTTTCAAAAGCTGGACTGGCAAACTCACTCTTCTGCTGATACTGAATCCCCTTCAAATTATGCCGCTTTTATTGATTTTGTAAAAACCAACCTCAAAAACAATACTCCCATCCTTGTCGAAAACGTGGAATGGGGCGGTCATTGGCGTGCTATCATTGGTTATGATACCATGAATACCCCATATACTGGTGATGATGTACTCATTATGGCGGATCCTTTTGATACTGCCGACCATTTGCAGGACGGCTATAATATCGTCCCAGCTGAAAAATTTTTCTATATGTGGTTTGACGCGCAGTTGTTTAGCAGTAATGAGCGCCAGCGCCCCTGGGTAACGGCAGTTCCTAAATAAAATTCTAAAAATAACTGCCGTGACTGTCAGAAATGATTAGTCACGGCAGTTATTTTTTATTGATTTCAATACATATTTATCTTTGTCCCGCATGCACATGTAACCAAATGTATCCCCGTCTTGTTGCAGCAGAAATACTTCTCAATCTGTCTGTGGAGTACGTTTTTTTATTTTGAAAAAATATGACCCGCAGGAGACTGACATTAAAATGCACCCCGTAACAACAAGCACCAGCTTAACGGGAAGAAAATGTCCCAGCGTTCCGCCAAGAAGCGGTCCCATGACGCCACCAAACTGCTGAGCAGATGTTACAAGTCCAAACCCTTTGCCGCGTGTTGATGGATCCGTAATCTCCGTCAGATTGGCATTGATATTTGGAATAGCCCCTGATAAAAACAGTCCATATATGAACTGAATACAGGCAAACTGCCATACATCCTGAATAAATACCTGGAAAAGATTAACAAATCCTGCACCGAATGTAACCAGGCAGAAAATTCTGATATATCCGAATCTTTGGCCGCGTTTACCCCAGAAAGGAGCAGCAATAATTCCCGCTATCCCCGCCATAGAAAATATAATTCCTGCCATCTTAATGGTTTCGTCATTCATTGCTCCCATAAGGTGTCCTACATACATCGTTATCAGCGGCTGGATAATCATGATGCAGCACTGAATAACAAAGAACATCCCCATAATATATATAAGGTTTTTATTGTTAAGCGACTCTTTCAGATCTTTCAGTAAATGCAATTCCTTTTTACTTTTTTCCGCACTATGGGGGATGTCATGTACGAAAAAAATTACCAGCAATGTAGCCACAAAAAGCGCTGCACTACCAGCAAAAAATGACGGCCTCATCCCAAACCAACTGTTAAGATAACCGCCCATCAGCGGCCCTAAAATACTTCCCGTTGACGTTGCCGTCTGCATAAGGCCCATGCCCCATCCCATACGGTGCATTGGCAGGGTTGATGATACCAGCGACAGGGATGCCGGTACAAAACCGCTTACAAACCCACACATAGCACGCACGGCAAAAAGTTGCCAGGCATTTTGGCATAATCCTATAGACAGATATGTAACTGCCAGACCAAAGCCAGCACGTATAGCCATTTTTCGCTGCCCTACCAAATCGGCCCTGGCTCCCCAATAAGGTGCCATAATTGCGGCTCCTAAAAAAGTTACGGAATAAACAAGTCCGCTCCATAAATTAACATTGGCAGCATTAACATTCAATTCTTCCAGTAAAAAAACTGGTAGAAAAGGTACGCACATAGTATAACTAGCACAGGCAAAAAACACTCCAAGCCATAAAATGCACAGATTTACTCTCCAGTTAATTTTCTTTTCCCCATGTTCATCAAAAAGTGACACAATATCTTCTCCACAAATATCCTTGATATAGCATTTATTTTATTATAGCATATTATTTTAAGCTGATTTTAATTTCTCCCTTTCATGCAAAGATTAAAGATGATGTCACCTTTGCCATATATCAATATTTACCGAGATAATCTTTATAT
>JAJQAO010000004.1:5000-43729 GCA_021203775.1 Phascolarctobacterium sp. | reverse complement strand
CTTCGGTATTATTTGAAAAAATCGGTAAAATCAAAAGTTGCAAAATAGTCTGCGGGTGTTTCTGCCCGACGGATCAGTTGCGTAGTTCCGTCTTCTTTTAATAATATCTCCGCACTGCGCAGCTTGCCGTTATAATTATAGCCCATGGCAAATCCGTGAGCCCCCGCATCGTGAATATAGAGCAGGTCGCCAATATCAATTTTCGGCAGCATGCGGTCCACGGCAAATTTATCGTTATTTTCACAGAGTCCGCCCGTAACGTCATATTTATGATCACAGGGGGCGTTTTCCTTGCCCATAACCGTTATATGATGATAAGCCCCATAGATTGCAGGACGCATTAAATTGGCAGCACAGGCATCAAGGCCGATATAGTCCTTATAAATATGCTTTTCGTGGATGGCCCTTGCCACAAGCGCCCCGTGGCTTGCCAGCATATAACGTCCCATTTCCGTAAAAATTTTCACATTCCCCATGCCGACGGGCGCTAGTACTTCCTCAAAAGCCTTCCTTACACCATCCCCAATGGCCAGAATGTCGTTATCTTCCTGTTCAGGCCTGTAAGCAACTCCTACACCGCCGGAAAGATTAATGAATTCAAGTTCAACGCCTGTTTCTTCCTTCAGCTCAACGGCAATACGGAAAAGAATCCTCGCCAGTTCCGGATAATACTCGTTAGTAACGGTATTTGATGCAAGAAATGCATGCATGCCGAAATGTTTAACGCCCTTTTTCTTCAGTATCCTGTAAGCTTCCGTCAGCTGCTCCCTCGTCATACCGTATTTGGCGTCGCCGGGATTATCCATAATATTATTGGCAATGGCAAAATGGCCGCCGGGATTATAACGGCAGCTGATAGTCTCTGGGATTCCGGCTACCCTTTCCAGAAAATCAATGTGGGTTATATCATCCAGATTTATAACCGCATCCAGTTTTCTCGCCAGCTGAAAGTCCTCTGCAGGCGTAACGTTTGAAGAAAACATGATATTGCTCCCCGTAATTCCAACGGCTGCCGCCATAAGCAGTTCCGTGTAGGAGGAACAGTCCGCGCCGCAGCCTTCCTCGCTTAAAATTTTAAGCAGAAATGGGTTGGGAGTCGCCTTAACGGCGAAATACTCCTTAAACCCCTTATTCCAGGCAAATGCCTTATTTACCAGCCTGGCTGTTTCACGGATTCCCTTTTCATCGTAAATATGAAAAGGAGTAGGGTATATCTCTGCAATTTTTTCAAGTTTTTCTTTGGTCACAAAAGGAATCTTTTCAGCCACTTTTAATATCACCTTTCCGTTTTCCTGTAAATAAATTTTATCTTATGCCCTGGAGCCGATTTTCTTAAACAGCCTTTTGACATTTGCTGTAGTTATGGCGGCTAACTCTTCAAAGTCAATTTTTAAGATTTCAGCGGCGTTTTTTGCCGTCAGTTCCACATATCCAGGATTATTGCGTTTGCCCCTGTATGGGACAGGTGCCAGATAAGGGCTGTCCGTTTCAAAAAGAATGCGTTCCCTGGGAACATATTGCAGGACTTCGCGCACTTTAATAGCGTTCTTATAGGTGGATGTGCCCCCAAAACCGAAATAATGCCCACGCTTAGCCAGTTCCTTTGCCATTTCAAGAGAACCTGAATAGCAATGGAAAACCGCTTCCACATTTTTTACTTCTTTCTGGAAAATCTCCAGTATATCGCCATGAGCTTCCCGGTCATGAATAATAACGGGCAGGGCAAACTGCCTTGCTAAATCAATCTGCTCCAAAAGCACTTTTTTCTGTATTTCTCTGGGCTCGTTTTCCTTCCAGTAATAATCAAGCCCGATTTCACCTATGGCGACCACTTTCGGATGTCTTGCCCATCCGGCCATACGGTCAAGGTATCCTGGCGGAAGTTTCTTAAGGTCTTCAGGATGCCAGCCCACCGCCGCATATATGAAATCATATTTTTCTGCCAGGTTAATCGCAAATTCCGATGTTCCTGCATCGCAGCCGGGATTTATTATCCCGTCCAGATCCTGTTCCAGTTTTTTTAAAAGTTCATCCCGGTCGCCTGCAAAGTAATCTGAATCCATATGCGCATGGGAATCCCAAAGTCCAGTTCTGCTCATGAGTGCCTCTCTGCCGTTATAATCTTTTTAAATCAGTGTACTGAGTAGGAAATGAATCCCACATACAGTTCCAGAAAAAACAGGCAACTTAAGAAAACATATCTTAAAACGGCCGCTTTCCTGGAATAAATTTCTTCCCCCGGAATATAAAAAAGGGCCGGATCTTTTTCGCTATAAATGAGCTTTTTCCTTGAACCTATGGTAAAACCGACGTCTATTCTGTCACCATCTTTTTCCCGACTGCCCTTGGCCTCATTTATGGCCCCGCAGTATTCCCTGCCTTCTGCAGTAAAAGTGACATAGGGACGCAGCTGGCTGCCGCGGTCCCATGTTTTTTTATAGCCGGTAACTGCTCCGCTGCCGCGTTTTCTGCAGATATTTTCAATTTCCGGAAAATAATTCGCCGTCATGGCCCTGATAAAGGAAATAAGATATATAAGAAGCCCTAGTTTAACCATCCAGGATACGGTCTTAAACATATAAAAATGGTAGCCCGGTATATGCCTGTCCAGCCACATATGCGGCAGGACTGAAGGAGCAAGGCTGGCAATAAATATCAGCAGAACGCTTATAAGAACCAGGATATATGGACGCCAGTACAGCCTTGAAAAGAGCTTTTCCGACATCTGTTCCGCCTCTTATTTAACCCTGCTGCCGGACATAATACCCGGAGCATCGGCAAGAACCAGATTGCCGTCGCAATCTGACGCCGCCAGCAGCATGCCGCGGGATTCTATGCCGCGCAGCTTTGCCGGTTTTAAGTTTGCGACAACTATAATATTGCGGCCGATAAGCTGCCCTGCCTCATAGTGCTTTGCAATGCCGCTGACAATAGTGCGCTCCTCAGTGCCAATCTTTATCTTAAGTTTCATCAGTTTATCTGTTTTTGGTATACGTTCAGCTTCAATGATCTCCGCCACCCTGAGGTCAAGCTTCATAAAATCATCGATGGTAATTTCCTGCGGCGGAGCTGCTTGTGCTTCCTGTGCTTGTTTTATCATAGTATCTTTTTGAATACTACTTCCTTCATAACGCTTACCGCCTATAATGGTAGCACCATCCTCTGCAACTTCAATACGCGGATATAAAGGATCTCCTTTCCGGACCTGGGTCCCATCAGGCAGTCTGCCCCAGAAAGCATCTTTCAGCAAGAACTGCTCCGGTACGGCAAGGCCAAGTTGGGTAAAGATTTTAGGACTGGCACCTGGAATGAAGGGAGCTACCAAAATAGCCACAATGCGCAGGGTATCTGCCAGGTTATACATGACCGTCTGCAGGCGGCCTGCTTTTTCCGGATCCTTTGCCAGAATCCAGGGAGTGGTTTCATCAATATATTTATTGGCCCGGCCGATCAGGGCCCAGACTCCTTTGATGGCGCTATTTATTTCCATGGCGTCCATATATCTGATATATTCGTCTACTGTTGTTTCCGCCAGAGTCTTCAGTTCCTTATCTATTTCTTCTTCCGTACCTGTATTTTTCACTATTCCCTTATGATATTTTTCAATCATGCTGACGGTTCTGTGCAGCAGGTTGCCAAGATCGTTTGCAAGGTCGGCATTAATGCGCGTTATTAAGGCATCACGGGAGAAATTGCCGTCATTACCCAGGATAATTTCCCTGAGCAGGAAATAACGGATGGCATCAGCGCCAAACTCATCAATCAGTCCCAAAGGATCAATGACGTTGCCCTTGGATTTTGACATTTTATCCCCATCTACCACAAGCCAGCCGTGCCCATAAACCTTCTTCGGCATTTCCAGCCCCATGGCTTTTAACATAATAGGCCAGATCACCGTATGGAAACGAACAATTTCCTTTCCTACCAGATGCAGGGAAGCAGGCCAGAATTTATGGAACATAGCGTCATCGGTGCCATATTTTATACCTGTAATATAGTTAATCAGGGCGTCAAACCATACATAAACAACATGCTTTTCGTCAAAAGGTACAGGGATCCCCCAATCAAAAGTCGTCCTTGTGACACAGAGGTCTTCCAGTCCCTGTTTCACAAAGTTAATCATCTCATTGCGGCGGCTGGCCGGCTGGATGAAATCGGGATGTTCTTCTATAAACTGCAGCCACCAGTCCTCGTATTTTGACATCTTAAAGAAATAGCTTTCTTCCTGCATTTTTTCCACAGGCCGCCCGCAGTCGGGGCATTTACCGTCCACCAGCTGGCGTTCCAGCCAGTAGGATTCACACGGCACGCAATAAAGTCCTTCGTAATTCTTTTTATAAATATCACCCGCATCGTAAATTTTCTGCATCACGTTCTGCACCACTTTATGATGGCGTTCTTCGCTCGTGCGGATAAAATCGTCATTTGAAATGTTCAGGCGCTTCCAGAGCAGCTTAAAGTTAGCTATGATGGCATCCACATATTCAATCGGCTTAATACCCTTTTCCATAGCCTTGCGCTGTATCTTAAGACCATGCTCGTCACTGCCGGTAAGAAAAAAAACATCTTCATCCTTAGCACGATGATAGCGGGCGAGGGCATCTGCAATTGTAGTGCAGTAAGCATGTCCTATATGCAAGTTATCGCTTGGATAATAAATGGGGGTAGTGATAAAATATGCAGGTTTTGTCATTCTTTGATCCCTTCTTCTGAAATTAGTCGGTTGTAGAGTTCCCTTTTGGGGATTTTATATTTTTTCGCGGTTTCTGCAATGGCAGTCTTCCTGTCTATTCCTTTGGCAAGCAGCCCTGCCGCTTCGGTAAGCGGATCTCCTTTTTCCGTATTCTGCGGTACATCCCCGCTTTTTCCAATAACCAGGCAGAATTCCCCGCGTGGCGGCTGTTCTTCCAGCCATTTAAGACATCCCGAAACACTGCTCCTGTAAATTTCTTCATGGAGTTTGGTCAGCTCCCTTGCAGCTGTCATGGGTCTGTCGCCCCAGATCTCCAAAATATCCTTCAAAACTTCTTGTATCCTGTGCGGCGCTTCATATAAAACAGTCGTCGCAGGCATATTGCACCATTCTTCCAGCTGCTCACGGCGTTTTTTCTTTGTTTTTGGCAGAAAACCGCCAAAAAAGAAAGGAGTGGCAGGCAGCCCTGACACCACAAGGGCAGACAGTGCCGCATTGGCCCCGGGCACCGGAATAACATTAATGCCTTCGCTGATGGCTTTTAATGCCATATCTTCGCCAGGATCAGCAATACCGGGAAATCCCGCATCGCTTACAAGCGCGACATTTTTCCCTGCTTTCAGCTGTTGCAGCAGGAAATCCCCCTGGCGTTTTTTTGTGTGTTCATCATAGCGCACCAGATGCTTTTTTATTTCAAAGTGATTTAAAAGCTGCAGGGTATGTCTGGTGTCTTCCGCAGCGACAATATCCGCTTCACTCAGAATTCTTAAAGCCCGGGAAGTCATATCTTCCAGATTGCCGATAGGCGTTGCGCATAAATATAACGTTCCATAGAAGGTTCCTTTTTTGATCACGATGCCGCCTCCAGCAAAATTTCGGGTCTTCCCATGTCCAGACAGTTTTTATTTTACCATATGGGTCCATACAGAACAATAAATTTTCAATTCCTCTTAAAATCTCCCCGATCCACCACGACACCAAACCCTGCTCTCGCCAGTCTCTTTTTCAGTGATGCTACGGCCTCCGCCGCTTCTTCTCCAGTACAGATTTTATTATCGTAAAGCCTGTATTTGCCGCGGACGGATGCCGGCGAAAGATTAGGCATAACCACATTGGCTCCTGCAAGAAGGCCCCGTTCCCTGCCGTCTTCGCTTATGGTCGCGAGCGCTGTCGTCGCCGGAAGAAGGACCCTGGGGAACATCAGCCGGATAATGCTGAGCAGCACCAGAGTCAGTTCACTGCTACCGTGATTCTCTCCCGCAAAAGGGGTATCCCTGTGCGGAATGAACGGACCTATTCCGACCATTTCCGGCTGCAGTCCTTCCAGAAATTCCAAATCATCTATAAGGCAGTTTATATTTTGGCCCGGCGATCCAACCATAAAGCCGCTGCCGACCTGATAGCCTATCTCCTTTAAATTCCACAGGCATTTTTTTCTATCCTGCAGTTTCTGCCATTCAGGGTGCAGAAAGCGGTAATGAGTTTCATTTGCTGTTTCATGCCGCAGGAGGTAGCGGTCGGCTCCTGCATCAAACCATTCTTTATATGCTTCTTTCGGATGCTCACCAAAAGATAAGGTAACAGCACAGTCGGGATGGTTCCTTTTTATGGAGCTTATTAAGCGGCTTAATGCGTCACGGTCAAAAAAAGGATCTTCGCCGCCTTGCAGGACAAAAGTACGAAACCCTAAGGCATAGCCTTCTCTGCAACAGCCCAGTATATCCCTTCCAGAAAGCCTGTAGCGCTCGGCTTTTTCATTGCTGCGCCGGAGACCGCAGTAATAGCAGTCATTGCGGCAATAGCTGGTGAATTCTATAAGTCCCCTTATATAAACATCCTTCCCATACCACTTTTCGCGCACTTCGCGGGCCTTCCGTGCCAGATATTCCCGGTCTTTTGCTCCATATTCTTTTAAAAGTCTTGCAACCTGCCGCCTTGTGATACTGCCTTCAGCCGCCAGTTCGTCTATTATGTCCCTTATTCCCATCTTTGTCATACCACTTTTCGCATGTTCTAATAATATCTTTTTATCACGTTCAAGATGCCCGGTCAATAATTCATATTAATAAAGCTGGCAGGGGAATTGCATCCGCTGCCAGCTTTTCAGGAACATCAATTGTCTATTGGTTTTCAGGTGTTGCGCGGGGCAGGTTTTCTACAGTTTTCACCGCTTTTTCAAACCGCGGGCGCGGTATCATTACAAAATGTCCGCAACCGCAGCATTTAATGCCGAAATCCATGCCCGTCCTCAAAATCTCCCACCTGTTGCTGCCACAGGGATGGTTCTTTTTCATGGTAACAATGTCGCCCACATGAAAAACAGCGCCCTTCAGCATTATTCCAGTCCTTGGATAGTCATGACGTTCTGTATGTCATAACCCGCTTCCCTGATATGCTCAATAACATCCATGCCGCTTTCGCTTAAATCAGCACGGATAGTGATTTCCGTATTGCCGTCGGGATTCTGTTTCGTAACCAGAGAAATGATGTTGATATTGTTTTCTTTAAAGATATTACATACTTCAGCCAAAACACCTACCCTGTCGGCAGTTTCCAGCGTCATGCGGGTACAGCCACGGTTCATGTTCATCATTTCAACAACAGCACGGAACATGTCGGTTTGCGAAATAATGCCGCACAGTTTATTATTTTCATCCACTACTGGCAAGGCATGGATACGGTATTTATAGAGCTGATAAGCTACGTATTCAATAGTATCATCAGCATTAACCGTAACAACGGACCTGCTCATGACCTCGCGTACTTTCAACCGCCCCAGGAGGTAATTTGCCTCATACTTTGAGAGAGTACTGGCATCCCCTGGTGACGCCCGCCCGATGTCAACTGTCGTAATAATACCGCGCAGGCGGTCAATATCGTCTACCACCGGCAGACTGAGCAAATTCTTTCCCCGCATAAGTTCACGGGCCTCTAAAAGATTCTGGTCTTCCCTTATGGTAATTACCGTAGCCGTCATAAAGTCTTTAACTAACATACGTCACGCTCCTTATCAGCCACCAAGATATGCCTTGCGCACCGCTTCACTGCTGGCAAGTTCTTTGGCGGTTCCACTTAATGTGATGCGCCCTGTTTCCAGTACATAAGCTTTATCTGCAATGGATAAAGCCATATTGGCATTCTGTTCTACCAGCAGCACCGTTGTGCCGCTTTCGTTTATTTCTTTAATGATATTAAAAATTTCCTTAACCAATAGCGGGGCAAGTCCCATGGAGGGTTCATCCATAAGCAGAAGTTTCGGTTTCCCCATAAGTGCACGGCCCATGGCTAGCATCTGCTGCTCGCCGCCGGACAAGGTTCCTGCAACCTGATCTTTGCGCTCCAAAAGACGGGGGAATTTTTCAAATACCCCTTTCATAGCCTGCTCAATGCCATCCTTATCCGTACGCAGGTATGCTCCCATTTCCAGGTTTTCCATGACGGTCATATTTGCAAAAATGCGGCGGCCTTCAGGTACCTGGCATATTCCCATGCCTACAATCTTATGTGCGGAAATACCTGCTATATCCTGATCTTCATAAATAATTTTACCCGTTTTCGGTTTCATGAGTCCAGAAATTGTACGCAGAGTAGTGGATTTCCCGGCGCCGTTTGAACCTATGAGTGCCACTATCTCGCCGTCCGTAACATCCAGGCTTATGCCTTTAATAGCGTGAATCGCGCCGTAATAGACATTGATATCTTCAACTCTTAACATCAGCTGATTACCTCCTCGCCCAGATATGCTTCAATAACCCGCTTGTTGTGCTTGATTTCCTCAGGGTCGCCTTCTGCAATGAGGCAACCGTATTCCAGGACGTAAATTCTTTCGCACACGCCCATAACCAGGTTCATATCATGCTCTATGAGCAGTACAGAAAGTTTGAATTCATCACGGATCCAACGGATCATTTCCATAAGCTCCTTGGTCTCCTGGGGATTCATGCCTGCAGCAGGCTCATCAAGCAGCAGAAGTTTAGGCTCCGTGGCAAGGGCACGGGCAATCTCCAGACGGCGCTGCTGGCCGTAAGGAAGATTTTTGGCCATTTCATATGCCTTATCTTCCATATGGAAGATTTTTAAAAGATCCAAAGCCTTCTGAGTAATCAAATCCTCTTCCTGCAGATACTTTTTGTCACGCAAGATGGCATCTGCCAGGTTATAGGAAACGTGCATGTTATAGGCGATTTTCACATTATCAATAACGGGAAGTTCGGAAAAAAGGCGGATATTCTGGAAAGTACGCGCCATTCCCATCTGAGTTACCTGGTAGGACTTCTTGCCGCTGCTTTTCTGCCCGTTGAAATAGATATCGCCTTCCGTAGGAGTATAAACACCAGTAATCATGTTAAAGGCGGTAGTCTTGCCGGCCCCGTTAGGCCCGATCATGCCGATAAGCTCGCCCTCATCAATATGCATGGTAAGGTTTGAAACGGCGCGCAAACCGCCGAAAACCATAGAAATATCATCTACCTTCAGCAGTTCTGCCATCGTCTTTCCCTCCTAGCCCAAACATTTTCAAACTTAGTTCCGTGCTGCCAAACAGCCCCTGCGGGCGGCGTAACATCAAAACAATCAGTGTAGCGGCGTAAATAATCATACGCCATTCAGGATAATCTGACAGCCATGCGGAAATGAATGTCAGCAGGACCGCACCGGTAATGGCGCCAGTCATGGATCCCAGCCCTCCCAAAACCACCATGGTCAGAATATCAAAAGAACGCATGAAAGTAAAGGTAGCGGGATGTGCCAGGAAGAAATAGTGACTGAAAAGGGCCCCCGCCGTTCCTGCAAAAGATGCTCCAAGGGTAAATGCCATAACTTTATATTTAGTCGTATTAATACCCATGGTATCCGCAGCGATCTCATTTTCACGTATTGACAGACAGCACCGTCCATGCGCGGAATTTTTGAAATTTTTAATAAAGAAAATAACAAAAATCATAATCCAGAAAGCGGAAGCAAATGTGGTCAGTCGGGGAATGCCCATGAGCCCTGAAGCACCGCCGACATAGTCAATATTTAAAATGGAAATGCGGATTATCTCACCTAATCCCAAGGTTGCAATGGCCAGATAGTCACCATTCAGTCGTAAAGTCGGCAGGCCGATTAAAAAGCCTAAAATGCCAGCCGATACAGTTGCAACCAATATCCCCAATGGAAACGACATGCCAAGTTTTACGGTAATAACGGCACTGGTATAGGCTCCTACGGCCATAAACCCCGCATGACCTATAGAAAACTGTCCCGTATAGCCGTTAATAAGGTTAAGACTGACAGATAAAATAACGTTAATGCAGATCAGTACTATGTTCAGTTCCCAGAAAGGACCGATAAACTCAGTAGCTATCAGGGTCTGGAAAACAGCGAATATTATGATGCAGGCGACGATGGCCTGAAAATCGAATTTTCTTATCGGATTCATGACAGCCACCTACACTTTCTCGCGAATATTTTTGCCCAAAAGACCTGAAGGTTTATAAAGCAAAATCAGGATAAGGATGCCGAAAGCAGCAGCATCACGTAAAGTGGATGATATAAACCCACTGACCATGGCTTCCACAACCCCTAAAATAATGCCGCCCATCATAGCGCCTGGGATAATACCGATACCGCCTAATACTGCAGCAACGAAAGCTTTAAGGCCTGGCATCATGCCCATTAGCGGATCGATGGAATTATAATACACACCTACCAGAACGCCGCCGGCAGCAGCCAGTGCACTGCCCAGAGCGAAGGTAGTGGAAATTACCCTATCAATATTTATCCCCATCAGTCTGGCCGCATCGGTATCAAAAGAAACCGCACGCATGGCCTTTCCTGCTTTGGTTTTGTTTACAATAAAAGTTAATACTGCCATTAAGATAACAGCACTAGCCAAAATCACAATCTGCTGGCTGTTAACCACTAGCGAACCTATTTTATACACAACTGGTGTAAAAACAGCCGGGAAAGTACGCGGCTGGGGAGATACCAGCAAAATCATAGTATATTCCAGAAAGAACGATACCCCTATAGCAGTTATGAGAATTGCAATACGGGGCGCATTACGCATAGGCTTATAAGCAACTCTTTCAATAATAATACCCGCCAGTGCAGCGCATGCCATTGCCAGGAGTATAGCCGGAATAAAAGATAGTCCGAGCTGTGTTGTGGCAAAAAAACCGAAATACGCACCCAACATGTAGATGTCACCATGGGCAAAATTAATAAGTTTTATGATACCATAAATCATGGTATAGCCCAAAGCAATCAAAGCATAAATACTGCCTAAGGAAATACCGTTTATCAGTTGCTGGAAAAACTGAGACAGAAAACTTTCCATAACTTTCCTCCTAGCACTTAACAATGAAGAGAAAAGGCTGTTGCCTTATAAAACAACAGCCTCATTGATGTTTAACTTAAGGGTTTACTTTGGTCTTAAAGGTCTGTGCTCCATTAACATGCTCAATAATAACTGCGCTCTTAATAGGATTGTGCTGTTCATTAAAGGTTACATCGCCGGATACGCCTTTAAAGCCGGAGATTTTTGCCATTGCAGCGGCAATCTTTGCGGGTTCAGTAGATTTTGCATCCTCGATGGCTTTAGCTACCAGCAAAGCAGAATCGTAAGCAAGAGCCGCGAATACATCCGGTTTGCCTTTATAATCCTTTTCGTAAGCAGTTACGAAAGTCTTATTGATATCGGAAGTATCATCCGGAGAATATAGACTGGAGAAATATGTTTTATTCAGAGCTTCTTTACCTGCGATTTCAGGAAGCTTTGAACTATCCCAGCCGTCACCGCCGGCCATTACGCCTTCATATCCGATCTCGCGTGCCTGTTTTACAATAAGACCTACTTCCTGATAATAAGCAGGAACATAGATGATATCCGGATTAGCTGCTTTGATTTTTGTCAAAGTGGATTTAAAATCAGTATCTTTCTGCAGAAAGGCCTCTTCTGCTACAATGCTACCGTTAAGTTTAACAAAGGTCTCCTTAAAGAAAGCGGCCAGCCCTTTAGAATAATCACTGCTGTTATCTATGAGTATGGCTGCCTTGGTAACTTTCAGGTCTTTTGCAGCAAAGTTTGCCATTACCGTCCCCTGGAAAGGATCAATAAAGCAAGCGCGGAAGCTGTATTCTTTAGTCTTCTTGGTGGAAGGATCCACAGTTACGTCCGGGTTAGTGCCCATAGGTGTAATCTGTGCAATTTTAGCACTGTTGGCAATGGCTCCTGATGCGATAACGGCAGAAGATTGGTTAGGTCCGATAATGGCTACTACCTTATCCTGAGAAATCAGTTTCTGTATCCCGTTGGTAGCCTCGGAAGCTTCCGATTTGTCATCGGCAACAACAAGTTCCAGTTTTTTGCCGTTCACGCCGCCTTTGGCATTGATGTCCTTAAATGCCAAATCAACTCCGTTCTTGCCGGAAATACCAAAGCTGGCACTGCCGCCAGTCATTTCCAGCAAACCGCCAATTTTAATGGTGTCTCCGCCGGAAGCAGCTTTTTTTTCGCCGCCGCCACCGCCGCAGCCTGCAAGTGCACCGGCAAACAAAGCACCTGCAGTCAAAACTGATAGCAACTTAGTCATTCTTTTCATGGCTTATTCCCCCTCGAAAAATTATATAAAAAGCATGTCTTTATAGCACACTTTTTGCCAATATTAAACCCTCTGCAGAACTAATACTGAAGATTGATTTCTCTTCCAGGCCGTCCACACTGTCTTTCAGGACCTGCACCAAGCAATTTCCATACGTTCTGCCTATAAGGCCTATACTGTTTATTATAGCCAACGTCACATTTTTGTCAACAATATTTTCACTTTGTTATATTTTTTATTATTTTACTGTAATAGTGATACATTTTTAATATACTTTTGTTTTGTGTATTATTTATCCAAAATGCCTTCCCTTGGCTCATATGGCCTTTTAGTGTATAATAAAATATATCTGCAGGACAGAGGTATCCATGACATGAATGTAATCCCTTTGTTTTTTATAGCCATTAAAATGTTTGCCCTTATGAACGCGCGGCAGGTAGCTTTTTTTATCCAGAACTTTACCGCCATGCTGCAGTCTAAGGGGAAAACACCCGGAAAAAGGCAGTTTGTGCTTATTGATCAGTCGGCGATGATTTTTATTTTCTATCTTATTGCTGATGTTCTTTTCCTATTTTATTGCCTCTGGCTGATGTGCAGCAATGACACCTGGAATCCTGGCTGCATGCTCCTCATCATTTCGGCTTTGGAATCATATGCTATGCATGTACGCGTTGACGGTACCTATACGGCAGATCCCTTAGGCTTTGTTTACCCAAAATTGTGGTTTAAATATCTGATGGGCGGACAGTCTCTTTTCATTCTTTTAAAACTGCTTCATACCTGAATTTAAAACATTTTAAAGCCCATATCCGTATTTGCCGGTTTTATTTACGTGACTGAAAGGAAGCGGTTATCTCTGATAACCGCTTCCTTTCGTTTAATCTGTTCGTATAAAACTTCGCCATAAAAATGCACTGTACCTAGCGTTTCAGCATCTTATCCTAAAATTATCTAATCTTTTTCTTCATTAATATTATATCTCTATTTAAACATACAGCCTGCGTAATTTTTTTGCTGCACCAGCAGGCTGTTTTTCTTTTTCACGCAGAATATCATAAATCCTTTCCAGGTCTTCCGCCGAATAATATTCTATCTCAATTATGCCGCCCTGCTGTCCTTTCTTATTTTTTGTCCCCGGCAATATCCGCACCCTCGTTCCAAGAAGTTCAACCAAACGATTTGTGAAATCACTGCAAAAAACTTCTTCCTCGACAGGGACAGGTTTCTTTTTCTTAGTTTTATCTTTCTGCCGGCCAGCGTTTAGGGATTTTACTATTTCACGAACTGCTTCCACTTTTTCGCCAGCCTTCAACCTGCGTACCAGTTCTTCTATAGTTCGGGAACTCCAGTCGTTTTCAATAATATCCTTAGCCAGGGAACACTGCTGTTCTGCCCCAGGCAGGGCCAGCAGCTGTTTTACCTGTCCCATGGTCAAAGCTCCTTTTGAAATATAATTCTGTACCTCTTGCGGCAGATTAAGAAGACGCAGAATATTGGCGACGGCAGCCCGGCTCCGTCCTACCTTAGCTGCAGCCTGCTCTTGAGTCAGCTTACATTTTCCCATCAACTGCCGCAGACCCTGAGCCTCTTCAATAGGATTCAGGTCATGCCGCTGAATGTTTTCAATAAGTGCAATTTCCATCATCTTTATGTCATCGTAATCAGAAAGAACAACGGGCACCTTTTTGATACCAGCCATTTTAGCCGCGCGCAGACGCCGTTCACCTGCCGCCACTTCATAAGATTTCCCTTTCTTGCGTACGACTAAAGGCTGCACTACACCGAATTCCTTTATGGAATCTGCCAGTTCCTGCAGTTTTTCCTTATCAAATGTCTGGCGAGGTTGGTAAGGATTCGCCGCAATGTCCTTGACAGCTATTTCCATCAGCCCGCCGGCTTCTGTCTTTTCTTTTTCTTCCGCTTTCGCCTTTTTTATCTTAGTGGAAATTGCTCCCCCGCCAAAAAGAGCTTCTAATCCTCTGCCTAATCCGCCTTTTTTATTCATCATCAATCACCTCTTGTGCTAATTCCATATATACCTGGGCTCCCCTGGATCTGTAATCATATGCAATGACCGGCTGGCCATGGCTGGGCGCTTCGCTGACGCGCACATTGCGCGGAATGACCGTTTTATATGCTTTTGTCTTGAAATATTTTTTGACTTCCCCGACAACGTCCTGTGCCAGGTTAGTACGGCCGTCAAACATGGTCATCAGTACGCCTTCCAGTTTCAGCTTGTTGTTTAAGTTCTTCTGTACTAGTTTTATGGTATCCATAAGCATCATAACGCCTTCCAATGCATAAAATTCACATTGAATCGGTATTATTACCGAATTTGCTGCCGTTAGGGCATTTATAGTCAGAAGTCCCAAGGACGGCGGACAATCAATTAAAACATAGTCATATTCTTTTTTTATCCGTGACAGAGATTTTTTTAGGCGTTCTTCCCTGTTTGCCATTGATACGAGTTCAACATCCGCCCCTGCCAGCTGAATTGTCGAAGGTACGAGATAAAGATCTCTGTAAGCAGTTTTTTTAACTGTTTCCGCCATGGGTACGTCATTAATAAGATTATCATAAATACATTTTTTTATAGCCCTCTTATCAAAACCAAACCCGCTGGTCGCATTTCCCTGCGGATCGGCATCTACCAAAAGGGTCTTGCGGCCTAAAATAGCGAGCCCCGCCGCCAGGTTTACGGCAGTTGTAGTTTTGCCTACACCGCCCTTCTGATTGGCAATGGCAATTACTTTTCCCACAATAGTTCACCTCTTGCAAATCCTTATTTTTTCTATTGTAACATATTTTCCCAGGTTTAATATAGCTTTTTATTATTATATTGTTATTATATTGTTTCACGTGAAACAATATCATTTCTTCTTCTGAATAATCGGCATACATCCTGCATGATTTGCGTATTTATTACATTTGATGTAATATTATAATACAATGAAAGCAAGGGGTGTTTATCTATGCAGGACGCTGTTATTTTAAAGAAACGTCTCATTTCCACATTTCTGTTGGTCATGCTTTTCATTTTCAGCAGCACGGCACTGGCATCACCGTCGGAATGGCTTGATGATAAATATAATTTCAGAGCCGCTAAAAAAATTTATGTTCACTACCAAATGGCCGAAGAATATCAGACCGGCTGGAACAATAGGGAAGCCTATCAGATTTTCAATGAAAAACTGCTTGCTAAACTGGAAGAAAGCCTGGCTTCAAAAGGATATACTATCTCAGGAACTCCTTCTGCCGATTATGATTTGCATGCGGAAAATGAAGCGGAAGCGAGCGGTGATTTTGATCTTATAGTTAAAGTCGATATACAAAAGTACCTTATGGGAACTTCGTATGTAGAACCGTATACATCTTATGTCCCTGTAACAAAAACTACAACCATAAATGGACCCAGAGGCCCCATGGTAATAAAGACTACAGAAGATGAACCAGTTTACCACGCCGGGGGAGATTTCCCCACTGCATATGTAATTGTTGAAATTGACGTTTATGATGCCAAAACTAATAAACCTGTCTGGAATAGGGTGGACGACAGAACCAAAATGACCAAAGTTTCTCCTTATACCGAGCCCAAAGACATGTTCAGCAGAATGATGATTCTCTTTAACAGGGATCTGCAGAAAAAACTTACGTCATAGAACTGCGGATAGTTTCTACAAATTTCCTTATAAAAATATTTCAGATGAAATAAAAAGCATTGTTTCACGTGAAACAATGCTTTTTATTTTGCCTTATATCACTTTTGTCCTTAATGCAATGGATCGGGTCCAAATCTATTTGGCCCATACGTCCCCCGTATAAACAACAGATAAAATCCGAAAAAGAAATTAATTATAGGAATAAAACTAAGCAACATCCACCAGCCGCTTCTGTCCAGATCATGGCAGCGCCGTATCCCAAAGGAAATCATTACGGATATATTTAATACCACCAGCACTACTTGGATAACCTGCGACAAAAATTTGAAGGTTTCTCCGAAAAACATTATGTTAAGTGCGGAAATAACGGATATTATAATACCCACCACAAACTGTTTCCAGAAAAACGGCCACCTGTTAATCCGCCCTTCGGTGCTTAAATATTCCTCCCGGAATGTCTCCCAATCCATTACTTCACCTTCCTAAAACAGCGGGGTTATGCTTCCCCCTCTTGGTTTTTTCATATTTTTTATCCGCATGGTAATCACCACGTCGTCATCGTCCACCTTCTGTTCCATAGACACGGGAATCCCTACATCTTTGATTGCCGCCATAATCTGCTTGATGCTGTTTAAATAAACGCGCACATCATTTACAATTACCACGCGTCTCCCTTTGTCCCGTTTCCCGCCTTCCAACAATTTCCCTATATAATTTTCCGTCTGTCTGACACTGTATCCGTTATCTAAAACAACATTCAGCACCTCCAGCTGTTTTTCTTCGCTTTCCAGCTGGAGAAGGGCACGGGCATGCCGTTCGCTCAAGCCGTTATCAATAAGAACTTTGCGTACTTTAGCAGGCAGGCGTAGAAGCCGCAGTTTATTTGCTATAGTTGACTGTTTTTTTCCTACACGTGATGCCATAGTATCCTGGGTGAGGTGAAATGCTTCCATCAAATGCTCATAACCTTCGGCCTCTTCGAAAAAATGCAGATCTTCCCTTTGCAGGTTTTCGATCAACGCTATTTCTGCAATCTGCTGGGATGTGTATTCACTTATAATTACCGGTACTTCGTTTAACTCCGCCATTTTTGCGGCACGCAGCCGCCGTTCGCCAGCAATCAAAAAATATCTGCCGTCATCTGAAGGTGCAACCAATAAAGGCTGCAATACCCCATACTCAGCAATCGAGGCAGCAAGTTCATTTAATCCCTCAGTATCAAAATTTTTTCGAGGCTGATAAGGACTGGGGGAAATTTTATCAATGTCAACTTTGACTACTTTTACCTCACTTCCGGCTGAGTAGTCGTTAATACCGGTGTTTTCCGGTTCAAGTACTGAAAATCCATCGTCAACAAGCATCAATAATCCTCCCTTTACTGCTCTTTACCGCCCAGCGGCTGTTTTTCCGGAATACCGGCTCGGCGCGGATACATTCCAGGCACAGCTTTAATTTTTTTTACAATAATAATAGCGCGTCCATCATCAATATCCGGAAGTTTTATAGGCTTTGTTTCAAGCAGACGTCCGCCTAAAACCTTTAGTGCCTCTTTAGCTTCGTCGATCTCCTCTACAAATTTGCTGCCTTTCAGCGCCATAAAAAACCCTCCCGGTTTTACCAGCGGCAGACAATATTCCGCCAATACATTTAACCTGGCAACCGCTCTGGCTGTAACCAAATCATAAACCTCCCGGTGATTGGGACTGCGCCCGGCATCTTCTGCCCTCAGATGCACGCATGTTATATTTTCCAGGTGCAGTTCATTTATAACATGCGTCAGGAAATTTACCCTTTTTGACAAGGAATCCATCAGTGTCACCCTTAATGTGGGACAGTAAATTTTCAAGGGTACTCCTGGAAACCCGGCTCCTGTGCCTACATCCGCCAAACATTTCCCGGGGAATATTGTGTCATTGTATGTCATGAGTGAATCAATCATATGCTTTACGGCCACCTCTTCCGGTGCTGTAATCGCCGTCAGATTCATAACTTCATTTCCCCGCAGCAAAAGTTCGTAATACTTCGTGAACTGCGCAAGCTGCTCACTGTTGAAACAGAGTCCGGCCTTCCGTCCTTTTTCTGTCAGGATATCTGCAAAATCCATCATTCAGACTCCTTTTGGCGCTTCAGTTCCAAGGCAATCATGAGCACACTTATATCTGCAGGAGATACCCCGCTGATGCGGGAAGCCTGCCCTAAGGATGCCGGCCGTACTTTCGACAGTTTCTCCGCCGCCTCGCTGGACAACTCTTTTATCGCAAGATAATTTATGTCGGCGGGGAGTTTTTTATTTTCAATCCTTAACATGCGCTCTACTTCTTCGCGCTGTTTATTTATATAGCCTTCATATTTAGCATGTATTTCAACCTGCTCCGCTACCTGCTCAGACAGAGCAGGCAGGCCGAAAGCTTCCTGCAGCTTGCTGTAAGTTACTTCCCGCCGGCGCAGCAAATCAAAAAGGTTATTCCCATTGCGCAGAGGAGCAGTGCCCATGGCCCGAAGCTTGCTGTTATTTTCATCGCTGGGACCTATGTTAATTTTCTTCAGTTGTTCAAGAGCCCGTTCAAAAGCCGTACGTTTTTTCCTGAAAATATCGTAGCGATTATCATCTACAAGCCCAATAGCCCTGCCTTTTTCCGTCAGGCGCAAGTCGGCATTGTCATTCCGCAGAAGCAGGCGGTATTCCGACCTCGATGTCATCATACGGTAAGGCTCGTCCGTGCCCTTAGTTACCAGATCATCTATCAGAACCCCGATATACGCCTCATCGCGGCGCAATACGAAAGGATCCAGCCCTTTAATTCTGCGCATGGCGTTAATGCCGGCCACCAGTCCCTGGGCCGCTGCTTCTTCATAACCGCTAGTCCCGTTTGACTGTCCCGCTGAAAAAAGCCCTTTTATTTCTTTATGCTCCAACGATAAATTCAACTGCAAGGGATCAAGGCAGTCGTAATCAATAGCATATCCTGCCCGCATCATCTGGCAGTGTTCCAGTCCCGGAATCGTCTGCATGAACTTAAGCTGCACATCAGCTGGCAGAGACGAGCTCATTCCCTGTACGTACATTTCCCTGGTATGTCTCCCCTCCGGTTCAATAAAAAGCTGATGGCGTTCTTTATCTGCAAAGCGTACTACCTTTGACTCTATTGAAGGACAGTACCTTGGTCCCACTCCTTCAACCATTCCGTTAAACATTCCTGACAAATGCAGATTGTCACGGATAATCTTATGTGTATTTTCATTAGTATATGTAAGCCAGCAGGGTATTTGCTCCCTCTCAGTGATATCACTAATAAACGAAAAATTGCGCACAACATCGTCACCGTACTGAACTTCCATTTTTCCATAATCAATGCTGCGCGCGTCAATCCGTGCCGGCGTACCAGTCTTAAAACGCATAAGTTCCAAGCCGTTTTCGAGAAGGGAAGATGAGAGTTTTTCCGCGCTGCGCAGTCCGTTCGGGCCACAACTGTAATTTACCGGCCCGTAAACAATCCGTCCGCGCAGATAAGTTCCCGTAGCCAAAATAACACATGAAGATTCGTATATTTCTCCTGTCTCCGCCTCTACACCGACCACTTCACCGTTTCTTACCAGCAGCCTGTCAATCATAAGCTGTTTTAAGGCAAGATTTTCCTGATTCTCTATAATTTCTTTCATTAAGGTATGATACCAGCGCTTATCTTCCTGCGCTCTCAAAGCATGCACCGCATAGCCTTTACCAGTATTCAGCAAGCGCATCTGCAGACATGCCCGGTCGGCGATAATTCCCATTTGGCCGCCGAGCGCATCAATTTCACGCACCAGATGCCCTTTTGCGGGTCCGCCAATGGAAGGATTGCAGGGCATTAAAGCCACGTTGTCAAGTGATAAGGTGACAAGAAGCGTCCTGCCGCCAAGCCTGGCCACCGCAAGGGCGGCCTCAATTCCTGCATGGCCGGCTCCTATAACTATAACATCAAAGACTTCCGTAATATGTCCCATGGCATCCCAGTCCTAAATACTATTTACCGATGCAGAAACGGGAAAAAATTTCGTTTATAATTTCATCCGGAACCGTGTCACCGGTAATTTCCCCAAGTAAATCTATCGCCCGCCGCACATCAATAATGATACAGTCATAAGGCATGCCGTCGCTTGCAGCTTGACCGGCTTCTTTTAAAGCGTGCAAGGCCTGCCGCAGCAGCTCTTCGTGTCGGGCATTTTGTACGTAAATACCGCCAGATAAAGTTTCTTTATCCCCATAAACATAGCCTTTTAGCCAAGCGGAGAATTCATCCATTCCCGCACCTGTTTTGGCAGATAATGTCATAACTTTATCAGCTCCAAAACGCTGTTTTAAAATATCAAACGTCGCCGCTACATTAAGATCACTCTTATTTACTATTATAACATAGGGACGTGTGGCAGCCGCCTGGAAAATTTCCTCATCCTCCGCAGTTAAACCTTCGCTGCCATCCACTACACAGACCACTAATCCCGTATCCTTAAGCAGGTCTCTGGTCTTTTGCACTCCCAGCTGCTCCACATAATCTCCGCTTTTCCGAATGCCGGCTGTGTCTGACAGTACTAGCGGTACTCCATCTATTAACAGCTGTTCTTCAATTACATCGCGCGTAGTTCCCGCATATTCCGATACAATAGCCCTTTCTTCTTTCAGCAATGCATTTAAAAGGCTTGATTTTCCCACGTTAGGCCGCCCGATTATAGCCGTTCGGAGTCCTTCCCTCAAAATTCTGCCTGTATGGGCATTACTCAGAAGATCCGATATTCCTGCCCCGATTTCCAAGATTCTTTTCTTCACTTCGCCAAAAGTAATTTCTTCAATGTCTTCTTCCGGATAATCTATAACCGCCTCCAGATGTACAACAACATCCAACAGCTGCCGCCGCAAATTATGCAGGGCTTCTGCTAGTTCACCGTTCTGCTGCCGTGCCGCCAGTTTCAGGGAAGCTTCGCTGCGGGAGCTTATGATATCCATAACTGCCTCTGCCTGGGTAAGATCAATCCGTCCATTTAAAAAAGCTCTTTTAGTGAATTCCCCTCTTTCTGCCGGCTTTGCCCCGGCAGCGTAGGTAAGGGAAAGAATTTTCTGCAGCGCCTGAATTCCTCCATGGCACTGAATTTCCACTACATCTTCCGCAGTATAGGAGTGAGGCGCCGCCATATACACAGCCAATACTTCATCCACCAAACTATTATCCCGTAAATCATAAATATGCCCATATACCATCTTATGGGACGGGTAATCGGCAAGGCTTTTCCCTGAGGCGGCACGAAACAGTTTCCCGCTTACTGCCAGAGCATCAGCCCCGCTTATACGGACAATACCTACCGCACTTTGCCCTAAAGCAGTTATGACGGCACTGATAGTATCTTCTGTCATCATTTACGCCTCCTTTGAAAAGATAAACCCAGTAACCTAATACTGGGTTTCAAGTGCTTATTTTTTCAATTCGATAACAACGTGGCGCAAAGGCTCCTCTCCTTCACTTGATGTGACCACGCGGCTATCACCCTGCAGAGTCATGTGGATGATTTTCCGTTCGTGCGGATTCATCGGCTCCAATGCTACTTTTTCACCGTTCCGCTTCACCTTGTCGGCCAGCCTCACGGCCAGTCTGGAAAGGGTTTCCACTCGGCGGGTCCTGTAATTTTCAACATCGATAATAATACGCACCCGGTCAGTACTGTTCTTATTAGCCACCAGATTGGTCAAATACTGTAACGAATCCAATGTTTGTCCGTGTTTGCCAATCAGAATTCCCATATCATCTCCATGCAGTTTGAAAGTAACACTGCCATCGCTCTTTTTGATGAACTTTTCCATGACCACTTCTATCTTCATGGCATTGAAAACCTGTTGCAAAAAGTCCCGGGCTTTGCTGACGGCCTCCTCATTTACTGTAAACTTTTTGTTTTCTTTCGCTTGCGGCCCTTCTGCCTTTTCCCCAATCCCACAGGTTTCATCCTTTATTGCCGGCTGGCCGCTCATCTCTTCTTCAAATACTGTCTCCATACCAATGCTGCTCATTTCCTCTGATGTTTCCGCGCTAACGGTGACACGCACTTTGGCGTCCTTTTGGCCAAAGCCGAAAAAGCCTTTTTTCCCTTCATCTAAAATTTCCACATCTGCCGCTTCCTTGGCGACATGTAATTCCTCCAAGGCGCTTGCAATGGCTTCTTCGACGCTTTTGCCAGTTTTTTCCACAAAAGCCATCTCGTACAACTCCTATTCTAAAATTATATTATTTTTTACCAGAGCTCCTATTCATTAAAAACTGCTGGCTTATTTGCATAGTATTCATGACAATCCAGTAAATTACCAGTCCGGCGGGGAACGTCATGCTGATGTAGCCGATAAAAATGGGCATGAAATATAACATTACCCTGTTCTGTGTGCCTCCCGTGCTCGGCATTGTCTGCTTGGACTGAATAAAAGTAGTAAGGGCAGAAAGTACCGGCAGGATATGCAAAGGATCGGGTCCTGAAATACTTTCCATCCAAAGAAAGTTTGACGGTCCCGCATAGTGGAAGTCACGAATTCCATAGAAAATGCCTATCATGATTGGCATCTGCACAATCAGCGGCAGACATCCTGCCAACGGGTTTATGCCTTCCTGTTTATAAAGGTTGGCCAATTCCACATTAAGCCTTGCCTTGTCATCTTTATATTTTTCCTGAAGTGCCTTCATTTTTGGCTGGATGTCCATCATGGCTTTCGTAGATTCAACCTGCTTTTTGCTAAGGGGGTATAAAGCCAGTTTTACGATTATCGTCATAATGATTATGGCCAGCCCATAATTCGGTACTCCGATGGTTTCCGTTACGCCATATAAAATAGTAAGCGCCTGCTGAACAAGGTTACTAAGGAAATCCAAAATATCACTCCTTAAGACGTACTGTTAGTTTACTTTAGACATCGGACTCATTCAACAGGATCATATCCGCCAGGATGGAAAGGGTGGCATTTTGACAACCTCTTTGCGGTCATCCAGAGTCCTTTTAAAGCCCCTTTTTTCTCAATAGCTTCAATGGCGTAAGCGGAACAAGTGGGATAAAACCTGCAGTGCGGTCCTAACAACGGAGAAATGAACATCTGATAGCATCTGATTAGTAAAATCATCGGTTTTCCCATTTCCCTGCCTCATTCCTTAAATAATCCTGCTTTTTTAATAAGCCGTACAAAAACAATCTCAAATTTTTTCAGATCTGCCGTCACTAGTTTCTGGCGGGCTACCCAAATAATAAAGTGTCCTTCCTTCAGTTCCGATTTATACTTTCTGAAAACCTCGCGCATCAACCGCTTGATACGGTTGCGGATGGCTGCGCAGCCCAGTTTTTTCCCTACGGCCAGTCCGATTTTCACATTGCCTGTCGGGTCCGGTAAAATGTACAGCACAGACATCCCGTCTATAACGGCCCGTCCTTTGTTGTATACTTCCTGAAATTTCTGTTTTGATTTTAATCTGCTGCTTTTTTTAAACGGATAACATTTCTTCTGCATAAAACCCTTCTTAGCGCGGAAAAAATAGGCCACTTGCGCGGCCTATTCCTTTAAATATTATGCAGATAATACCTTTCTGCCTTTTGCACGTCTGCTTCTGAGAACCTGACGGCCGCCCAATGTTTTCATTCTGACTCTAAACCCGTGAGTTCGTTTTCTTTTGAGATTATTAGGCTGATAAGTACGTTTCATCACTATTCCCTCCTTATCCATCAATACGTTTTATCCAATTTCTTTCTATAACTCTATGGAACTGACGGCATTAATAATTATTGCCGTTATTTGACGAAACCTGTTTTCCAAGCATTGCCTCTTCGCTTACAGAAACGCAAAGTATTACTAAGTTATTATATTTTAAAATAAAATATACGTCAAGTAAAAACTTGCAGAACCGGGAGGCGCAAATCATGCTCCGGCGGTGGCAGGAACTGTAATAATACCACGCGGGCAGAAAAATATTTCCCATAACAATTGATAAGTTATCCACAGTCTGCTAAAATAATAACAGGTGGATTTTACTAAAAATGACTATGCTGTTTTCGTTCGTTCAGATAGTTTCATTTCCTTGAAAATCATTATCTGGCGGCGTTTATTTTTTTAACCTTCAGGAAAGGAGGTTCCTCTATGAGTTCGTATGATCTGGCGGAAATCTGGGTCAAATTTACCGAAAAATTCAAAGAAACTGAAAGCGAGAAAGTCTTTACTGTCTGGATTAAACCCGTAATGCCTCTGGAAGTAACTGACGAATACTTTAAAGTAGTTGTTAAAAATGAGTTTTTTAAAAAGATGCTGGAAGATAATTATTCTCCCGTTATAGAAAATATTCTGGAAGAGATTATGCAAAAACGGGTATCTTTGGTCATTGAGACGTTGGACAGTTCGCCTCCTGTCGCACCTGCTTCAACTACCCCCGACCAGCCTGTACTTTTCGATGAACCCAAACCGAAACCGTCAAAAAGCAATATCTCCAGTAATTTAAATCCCAAATATTCCTTTGCAAATTTCGTCATCGGCAATTCCAACCGGTTTGCATATGCAGCTGCCCAGGCCGTAGCCAAAAATCCGGCCAAAGCATATAACCCATTGTTTTTGTATGGCGGCGTGGGTCTCGGTAAAACTCATCTTATGTACGCCATTGGAAACTATATAAAAGAAAACCAGCCTGATCTGAAAGTTTTATACATTTCCAGCGAAAAATTCACTAATGAAATAGTAAACTCCATTTCCAATAAAACCACGGAATCCTTCCGCAGAAAATATCGCAATATTGACTGTCTCATTATTGATGATATCCAGTTTTTAAAAGGTAAGGAGAGGACCCAGGAGGAGTTTTTCCATACTTTTAATGAACTCCATGAAGCCAATAAACAGATTGTCATTTCAAGCGACCGGCTGCCAAAGGAAATAGAAACCCTGGAAAAAAGACTTCAGACCCGTTTTGAATCCGGTCTTATGGCTGACATCCAGTCTCCTGACGTGGAAACAAGGATGGCTATTTTGCGGCAGAAAGCTTCCATAGACAAAATTGATCTGCCTGGCAATGTCATTGAGCTCCTTGCTAACAGCATTACTTCCAATATTAGAGAAATTGAAGGGGCCTATACTAAGATAGTCGCCCGTTCTTCATTGCTTAATATCCCTATTAATATCGAAACTGCCAAGAAAATCCTTGAAGAAATGGTAATTCCCGTAGCTATCCATCAAATTACTTTTGAAACCATTACAAAAACTGTTTCTAACTATTATCACGTTAAACAGGAAGAGCTCCTTAGCAAAAAGCGTACCAAAAACATCGTTATTCCTCGCCAGGTTGTTATGTATTTGTGCCGCGAGGAAGCGGACCTTTCTTATCCGCGTATCGGGGAACTTCTTGGAGGACGGGACCATACTACCGTTATGTATGCCTATGAGAAAATTTCTAAAAATATAAAAACGGATGCGAATCTCCAGAATGATATAACAAATATTATAAATCTCATAAAGCAGTAACGGGAGCATCTTTTGGAACTTATCAACAAATTTTGTCAATAATCCTTAAAAAACTGTGTATATCTCAATAAATAAGTTTATAAAATATTAATCCACCTTTTATCCTTAAAACATCCTCCACATTTCCACAGGGTTATCAACAGAAGAAAATGTCTTAAATCCTGCAGTTTCTGCTTTTTTCAACATTTTACACTTCCCTTATTACTACTACGACTAAGATATATAAATAATAATAATAAAAAAGGAGGCACCGTCACGCCATGATTTTCACCTGCAACACGACCGCTCTAAACAAAGCTCTTCAAACTGTTCAGAGAGCCATCAGTTCAAAACCGAGTACCCCCATTTTTTCAGGAATCCATTTTATATGCACCAAAGAAAAACTGGAAGCACAGGCCATGGATTTAAATATGGCTATTTCCTGCACCATTGATGCGGAAACATCTGAGCCAGGAGAAATAGTTGTTTCCGCAAAACATTTTACTGATCTAATAAGGAGGTTACCAGGCGAAACTGTAACTATTACCCAAAACAAGGAAAAAAACACCCTTCAAATAGAATCCGGGAAAGCTGAATTTCAACTCTTATTAATGAATGAAGATGATTATCCTAAATTCCCGGAATTCAATGGTGAAAAAACCATTACTTTGGAAGATGAAAAAATTAAGGATCTTATAAGGAAAACCATTTTTGCATGTTCAACTGACGGATCCAGGCCTCTTTTCACGGGAATTTTATTAGAGTTGCAGGATGAAAAAATAACTTTTGTGGGTACGAATACACACAGGCTTGCAGTTAAATCTACTCCTTATAAAGATAAGGAAGTAATGAATATAATTATTCCTTCAAGGGTTTTAGGTGAAATATCCCGTAATCTTACTGGCGATATTCCGCAGGAGGTAAAAATATCGCTGCTTAAAAATCAGATTATGGTAGTAATTGATAATATTGTGATTGTTTCCAGACTTATAGATGGTAAATTCCCTGACTACAGACGTGTTATTCCTCCTAACTTTTCAGTTAAAGCTAAATTTAATATTAAAGATATGGCAGGAGCTGTTGAGAGGGTGGCATTATTCTCAATTGATGGCGACTACAGTATTGTTAAAATAAGTGTTGAAGGTGATGAAATAATTTTAACATCCAGCAGCCCTGAAGTAGGTAACGGAAGGGAGGTTATTTCATGTACCAGTGAAGGTGGAAACTTAAATGTGGCATTTAATTCTTCATATATCCTTGATATTCTGAAAAACCTTGATTCTGAAGAAGCCACATTATGCATGAATACTTCACTGAGTCCTGTATGCATACGCTCTGAGGAGGAAAAGGATTATACATATATTGTAACTCCTGTGCGCGTAGTGTTTTAAACTGGATATTATAATGGACAAAGAAGAAATATTAATTAATACGGAATACATAGAAATTGATAAACTTCTTAAAGTTTCAGGAATTGCTGAATCGGGAGGTAAGGCCTTCATGATGGTTGAACAGGGAAGAATCAGGTTAAACGGTAAAACCGTATCTGAAAAGCGCAGAAAGATCCGTCCGGGGGATATTGTCAATATTGACGGCAAGATGAAATTGACTGTTATGAAGAAGAGCGATGAAAATAAATAAAATTTATACTGTTAATTTCAGAAATTATGATAAATGCAATCTGGATTTTTCTTCCATGGTAAATGTTTTTTATGGACAGAATGCCCAGGGGAAAACTAATATCCTAGAAGCTATTTTTTATAGTGCTTTCGGATTTTCACACAGGACATTTGAAGAGAATGAGCTTATAAAGATTGGATGTAAAGAAATGGGAGTCGGTGTGGAATATGAAAGTTTCAGCAGCAGTCATGCCGTAAAAATAAAAAAATATCTGCAACAGGAAAAACAAAAAAAAGAAATTATTTTAGATGGCGAAAAAATAAGACCGAAAGAGCAGTATGGAAAATTAAACGCAGTAATGTTTTCACCGGAGGATCTGCAACTGGTGAAAGGAGAACCTGCTTTAAGGCGCAGGTTCTTTGACATGCAGATCGCGCAGGCGGATAAGGTTTACTATGATCTTTTAATAAAATATAACAGGATTTTACAGCAGAGGAACAAGCTTTTAAAGGACCTAAGAGAAAGAGGAAGGGAGTCCTCGGAACAGCTAAAAGTGTGGGATAAAGAATTTGTCAGGCTTGCTGCTGCCGTAGTACGCAAAAGAATAGTATCCTTAAACAAATTAAAAAAAATAACCGCTGAAATTTACAGTTCCCTTACGGAAAATAAGGAAAAAATGGAAATAAAATATGGCATAAAGGCGAATAACGGCGAAATTTTATATCTGGAAGATGAAGAAAAAAACTGGGAAGATTTTTACAGACACTGTTTAAAAGAAAGAGAAAGTGTGGATATTTTAAGGGGAAGTACAGGGGTAGGACCCCACAGGGATGATCTGTCCCTGCTTTTAAACGGCGTTTCCCTGCGATCGTTTGGGTCACAGGGGCAACAAAGAAGCGGCGCGCTTGCCTTAAAACTGTCGCAGTTGGAGTATGTACGAAGGGAAACGGGAGAATTTCCGATTCTGCTCCTGGATGATGTTATGAGCGAGTTGGACATTAAAAGGCGAACTCAGCTGTTATCCTTTATTGACGGGAAAGTACAGACGTTTATTACCGTTAATGACAGGGAACTTATACCAAAATTTGAAAACTGCAGGTACTTTGAAATTATTGAGGGAAAAATAAAAGAGGTCTGAAAAAGTGGAGCAGACAGAGAGCATTATCCAAAGGATAATGAACCCCAAGGACTATAAAAGCAGCGGATATATCAGCTCTTCGGTAAAATACAGATATATACAGTATCTGCTCGAGGAAAAATGGAAAGATATATGCGGAGAAAATTTATATAAAAACTGCCGAGTCGATAAGCTGGATTCCAAAAAGGGAGTATTGATAATAAAAACTAAAAGCTCAGCCTGGGCCAGCAATCTTTTTATGATGAAAAGCGTCTTTCTGCAGAAAATAAATGATTTTTTGGCTGGTAAACTAGTTATTAAAGACTTAAAATTTCATTCCTGTGCTAATATGGAAGACTACGAAAGCGGAGAAAAAAAGGGGGAAGAGACGACTCGGAAGGAAGAAAAGAATGGACACTGCCAAAAATGCGGAGCAAAAATAAGAGGTGACCGGAAAATATGCGGTGCCTGCGAAAGAACAGCCAAAGAGGAACTTAAAGCCAAAATCTCAGAACTGCTAAAAATAGAACCCTGGTTAAGCTATGAAGAATGCTTGAGCTACCATAAATGCGAAAAAGTCTTTTTTGCATCTGTGAAAGAGCAGATACAGGGAAGGTATTTTGAAAAGGTAAGGCTTGGGGACGCTACGGAAACGGACTGCGGGATGGCAGTTATGTTCCTGACAGGGAAAAAGCCGGATGAGATTGACGAAAAAACCTATCAGAATGCATTAAAGTATTTACGGAGGGATTAGATGTATCTGCATTTGGGATCTGACTGCATGGTAAAAAGCGAAGACATAATAGCGATTTTTAATTTGCGCGGAATGAAGAACAGTGCTTATGAAAAATATTTCGAAAGGTACAGACATCAGTATAAAATTGTGAATCTTTCCGAAGCGGAAGAAAGATCCAGCTGTATTTTAACTAAAGAGATTTTATATCTTTCACCGATTTCGTCATTAACGTTGAAAAAACGCGCTGAAGCCGGTTTTCTTGCTGATGCGCAATATAGTGTTCTTTAATTTTATGGAGGTAAATATGTCTAAAACTATTGATATTGAAGAGGCTACCTTAGTCAGTGGCGAATACGGCGCGGAGCAGATACATGTTCTGGAAGGGTTGGAAGCAGTACGCAAAAGACCCAGCATGTATATTGGAAGTATTTCCGAGCGCGGCCTGCACCATCTGGTATATGAGGTAGTTGATAACAGTATTGATGAAGCTCTGGCCGGGTACTGCGATGATATTAAGATAACCATCCACGAAGATAACAGTATTACCGTAGTTGATAACGGACGCGGCATTCCTGTTGACATAATGAAAAAAGAAGGGAAACCGGCAGTAGAAGTAATAATGACCGTGCTTCACGCCGGCGGTAAGTTTGGTGACGGCGGGTACAAAGTGTCAGGCGGGTTGCACGGGGTCGGCGTTACTTGCGTAAATGCTTTAAGCGAAAAACTGGAAGTGGAAGTGCGCCGTGACGGGAAATGTTACGGTATTGAATTTGAGGCAGGGAAAACAGTTAAGGACCTGTATGTCAAAGGAAAGACGGCTGAAACCGGGACTACGGTCCATTTTAAGCCAGACAGCTCCATTTTTACAGAGCTTGTTTACAGTTATGATATTCTGCGTCTTAGAATACGCGAGCTGGCTTTCTTAAACAAAGGCATAAAAATAACGCTCACCGATGAACGAGGGGAGGGCCGAAGTGAGACCTTCCATTTTGAAGGCGGGATTATTGAATTCGTAAATTTTGTGGATGAAAATAAGACCAAGCTGCATGAAGAGCCGATCTATATAGAAGGGGCGAAAGATGGGAATATAGTGGAAGTGTCCATGCAGTATTGCGATACGTATTCGGAAAACATTTTCAGCTATGTGAATAATATCAATACTGAGGAAGGCGGCACCCATTTAAGCGGATTTAAAAAAGCATTAACCAGGATTGTTAATGGCTATGCCCGCAAGAACAACCTTTTAAAAGAAGCGGAAGATAATCTTAGCGGCGATGATGTTCGTGAAGGCCTGACGGCTGTCATCAGCATAAAGGTACATGAGCCCCAGTTCGAAGGGCAAACTAAAACCAAGCTGGGAAATAGTGAAATTATGCCATTGATGGATACTTTAGTGGGTGAGGGGCTGGATGAGTTTTTTGAAGAGAATCCGGCTATTGCAAAAAAAATAGTTGAAAAATCCATTATTTCTGCGCAAGCCAGGATGGCAGCCCGTAAAGCCAGGGAGCTTACGCGGCGAAAAAATGCCCTTGAGGTAAGCAGCCTTCCCGGCAAGCTTGCCGATTGTCAGAGCCGCGATACGACGGAAACAGAAATTTATCTTGTCGAAGGTGATTCTGCAGGCGGGAGTGCCAAACAGGGAAGGGACAGAAAGTTCCAGGCCATTTTGCCGCTGCGGGGCAAGATCTTAAATGTGGAAAAAGCCCGTATGGATAAGGTCTTAAGCAGCGAGGAAATCCGTAATATGATAACGGCTTTCGGCTGTGGGATTGGCGAAGATTTCGATATAGAAAAAGCCCGCTACGGGAAAATCATTATAATGACCGATGCCGATGTGGACGGAGCTCATATCCGTACGCTGTTACTGACATTTTTTTACCGGCACATGCAGCCGCTTATCAAGGAAGGACATGTGTTTATTGCTCAGCCACCGCTTTATCTGGTACGCAAGGGACAGAAGCATTACTATGCTTACAGTGACGAAGAGCTGCAGCAGGTACTTGATGAGGTGGGGCGCGACAGCAATCCGTATGTGCAGCGATATAAAGGCCTTGGCGAAATGAATCCGGAGCAGTTATGGGAAACCACCATGAATCCTGAATGCCGCACCATCCTGCAGGTAAAGCTTGAAGATGCGGCAGAGGCGGACAGCATTTTTTCCATCTTAATGGGAGATAAGGTTGAACCGCGGCGTCAGTTCATTGAGGCCAATGCCAATAAGGTCCGCAATTTGGATCTGTGAGGATGGGGCAATGAAAATCCGGAAAAATCTTTCTGATGCGGAAATGTTTCGCGGCAGCAGGGAAAAACTGACTTTTGAAAACAGCGTGTACGCAGATGAGAAACCGCAGCCTGCAAAAATAAAAGCTGTGAAAACACCCGTGCAGAAAACAATATTGCTGCCGGATGAAGCGCTTGAACGCTTAAACAGATTTCTGCTTGAAATAAGCATGGAATGGCTAAAAAACAAAAATGGCGATTGCAGCTGGAAAGTAACAAAGGAAAACGGCAGAATAATCATTATGCCTGCCGCCAATAAAAAATAATGACAAGCTGGAATTTTAAGCTGCCGCAACTGGCAGCAGAAATTTTTTCCTCTGCAGGGCAGGAGCGAAAGCTTTTTGCCGTGGCTGGAGGACGCAGCCCGGATAAAGAGTGGCTTTGCCGGGCAGCAGGGCATAAAGAAATATATTGTGCCGATAAAGGCGCGGAATACTGCCTTTCTGCAGGGATTGTACCAAAAAAACTTTACGGGGATGCGGACAGTGCGTCAAAAAGCATTTACGCCGAAGTCGCCGCAAAAGGGACAGAGGTTCACTGCGTCGACCCTGAAAAAAATGATACTGACCTGCAGCTTCTATTAAAAAATCTCCCCGCGGCAAATGTGGTATTCACCGGTGTGTGGGGAGGGCGGTTTGACCACCTTTATAGTAATGTTTTTTCCCTTCTGGCTTATAAAAAACGCCGCCATGCCCAGGTAGCTATGGCTGATGAAAAAGAGACCATGTTCTTATTGACTGCAGGCGAAACAATAAATATTGAGCTTAGAGATTTAGGGAAAATTGAAGCATTGTCTTTAATACCACTCAGTGATGCAGAAGTTGATCTGTTCGGCGTTTTCTGGCCGCTTAATAAGGCGAAACTTGAGATGCTGTACCCTTACGCAATAAGCAACATACCGCAGGAAAAAGTCAGCTGCACTTGTCATGAAGGAGCTATAGGGCTCTATCTGTGTTTTGTAAAATAGCCTGCGTGGGGAGAGGTAATCTTGGAATTTAACGCATCCCTTGATATATCCACGATAATATTCCTTGCTGTGATAGGGCTGATAACTTCCTTTATTGATTCAACGGTAGGTGGCGGCGGGTTAATATCCACCCCCGCACTTTTGGGATTAGGACTGCCGGTGCCCTTGGCGCTTGGGACAAACAAAGTGGCGGCATCAATGGGTGCATTCACCAGCGTTGTTTCATTCTGGCGGGCAGGCAAGATAAAGAAGAAAATGGCCCTCTGTCTCATGCCGCTCTCATTCATAGGATCCGCAATTGGCGCCTATGTGGTGCATCTCCTGCCCGCGGCTCTTATGAAAAACATTATCGTAGTGCTACTGGTGGTGGTGGCAGTCTATACATACAGACGCAAGGATTGGGGCGATCACGCGAGGATAGAAAAACTTGGAGCCGTGGCACTTGCAGGTGCTTTTATCATGGCAGCGGTAATAGGATTTTACGACGGCTTTTTCGGACCTGGGACCGGCTCATTCCTGATTTTCGGGTTTCTCTTCCTGGGTTTCGATTTTGTAACCGCGGCGGGCAATGCCAAGGCCCTTAATTTTGCCAGCGGCATTGGCGCCATGCTCTCATTTGCATTCAGCGGTTCTATCGTATGGAGCTACGGTCTTATGATGGGGATATTCATGATTTTCGGGGCCATTCTTGGATCGCGGATGGCCATAAGAAAGGGGGCGGCCTACGTAAGGCCATTATATTTAGTAGTAACGACTCTTCTTATAGGGAAACAGATTTATGAGATCCTTCTGAAATAACCAGATTATATTCGCAGCCATTTCCTGTGGCTGCGTGCAATAGATTTAAACGGAAGATAAGATATTTTAATGCAACTATTAAGTGATAAGGACAGGTGGTAAAGTGGATTTGGAAAACACGGCTGGTAAAATCGTACCAGTGTATCTTGAAGAGGAAATGAAAACTTCTTATATTGATTACGCCATGAGCGTAATTATCCAGCGTGCCCTGCCTGATGTGCGCGACGGCTTAAAGCCGGTACACCGCAGGATTTTATATGCCATGCAGGAAGCAGGCATGGCTTCCAACAAGCCTTATAAAAAATCCGCGCGTATTGTCGGGGAGGTTTTAGGTAAGTACCATCCCCATGGAGACTCATCTGTTTATGAAGCCATTGTACGTCTGGCCCAGGATTTCTCCACCCGCTATCTTATGGTGGACGGGCACGGTAATTTTGGCAGTGTGGACGGTGACAGCGCTGCAGCAATGCGTTATACCGAAGTCCGCATGGCGAAAATTGCCGAAATGATGCTGGAGGATATAGAGAAGGAAACGGTAGATTTCATACCCAATTACGACGAATCCTTAAAAGAACCCAGCGTTCTCCCGGCGAAGGTGCCGGCGCTTTTAATCAACGGCAGTGCAGGTATTGCCGTCGGCATGGCCACCAATATTCCGCCGCATAATTTGGGTGAAGTGGTAAACGGGCTGGTTATGCTTATAGACAATCCCGATGCAGAAATAGATCAGATCATGACGGCCATTAAAGGGCCGGATTTCCCGACAGGGGCCTGCATTTTAGGACTTGAAGGTATCCGCAGTGCTTACACTACAGGACGCGGAGTGGTTAAGATTCGCGCCAAGGCCGAAATAGAGCCTATGCAGAAAGGCAAACATCGGATTGTTGTCAGCGAAATACCATATCAGGTAAATAAGGCCAGATTAATAGAAAATATAGCACAGCTGGTCAAAGACGGTGTTATAGAGGGAATTACCGATCTGCGCGATGAATCAGACCGTCGGGGCATGCATATTGTAATTGAACTGCGAAGCGATGTCGTACCGGATATTATCTTAAACCAGCTGTATAAGCACAGTCAGCTGCAGAGTTCTTTCGGTATTATCATGCTGGCCCTGGTTAACGGGGAACCTAAGGTTTTAAATTTAAAACAGGTCCTCGGATATTATCTGGCCCATGAAAAGGATGTCATAACCAGGCGTACGCGTTTTGAACTTGGCAAGGCCAAAGAACGGGCACATATCTTGGAAGGCCTGAAAATAGCCTTGGATAATCTGGATGACGTTATTACCACCATTAGAAACAGCGCAACGGCAGACGTTGCAAAGACCGCACTTATGGAACAGTTCAGTCTCAGCCAGCGGCAGGCTCAGGCCATTCTTGATATGAGGCTGCAGCGTCTGACGGGATTGGAACGCAAAAAGATTGACGAAGAATATGTCGATGTCATGGAAACCATTGACTGGCTGGAAAGTGTTCTGGCTGATGAGCGGAAGGTAATGGACATCATAAAAGAAGATCTTCTGGAAATGAAGAAAAAATTCAGTGATTCGCGGCGGACGGAAATTTCTCTTGACACTTCAGAGATGGATGTGGAAGATCTGATTGCCGATGAGGACATCGTGGTTACTATCAGCCACCAGGGATATACCAAACGCCAGACCCTGGATAATTTCCGCACCCAGAAACGCGGTGGTGTAGGCAAGACTGGCGGCAGCGGCAAGAAGGTTGATGATTGTGCGGAACATCTCTTCATGACCACAACGCACCATAATATTCTGTTCTTTACCAATAAAGGACGGGTTTACCGCCAGAAGGGCTATGAAATACCGGAAGCCGGAAGGACCGCCAAGGGAACGGCCATTGTTAATCTCCTGCCTGTCGAAGCGGATGAAAAAATTACGGCCGTTATCCCCGTAAGGGAATTTAAGGAAGAATACTACATGTTCATGGCAACTGACAGGGGAACAGTAAAAAAGACTAATCTTACTGATTTTGCCAGCGTACGCAAATCCGGAATTATCGCCATCAATCTGGATGACGAGGAAGAACTTATAGGAGTGGAACTGACGGACGGCAACAGTGAAATAATACTGGCAACCAGAAACGGCATAGCCATCCGCTTTGACGAACAGGACGTAAGGGCCATGGGGCGTACCGCCCACGGTGTACGCGGAATAACACTGAATCCGGGGGACGAGGTTGTGGCCATGGACAGCGTCAGCAGTGCTGAATCAGAAGTGCTTACGGCCACTGAGCTTGGCCTTGGCAAACGTACGGCGGTAAATGCTTACCGTAAACAGACCCGCGGCGGTAAGGGGGTTATAAATATTAAAATTACTGAAAAGACGGGCCTTGTCATAGGCATGCGGGTAATTAATCCCAAACAGGAAATCATGATGATTACCGCTAACGGAATTATCATAAGGTTTGACGGGAAAGGCGTTTCACAATTCGGGCGCAATGCCCAGGGGGTAAAGCTTATTACCCTGAATAATGATGACAAGGTGGTTTCACTCACTGCCATTGCCGCAGAGGAGGAAGAGTAGCCAGGCGGCTGAGGTGCATTGAAAGAGGCAATGCGCCTTTGCCGTTTTGCAAGGGTGACATAAAAACAGTTTCAGCTAATTATTTAATCCGGGCAGTTCATTACAGGGAAGCGAAAAAGGATGAAACTGAAAAATTTTATAAAAATATTATTGCTTAATATTTTAGGCGCAGCAATCCTGCTTAGCTGGTATTTACCGGAAAATCACGGCTTCTGGTTTGCTATTGATAAAGACATATTTTATTTTTTCAACAATCTGCTGCCGGCGAATAAAGCATACATGTATCTGGTGGCTTTTACCAATCTCAGGTTTTTCGACGTAGTGGATTTCCTGTTCATGCTGCTGATTTTTTACGGCATTTACCGCAAAATGGATGCCCAGGGCAGACGCTATATGTTCTGTATGGGCCTTACCATGCTGATAAGTGCCATTATAGTTAAACAGTTTGACAACAGCCTTGCGATTGACAGGGCCAGCCCCACGGTATTTTTCAGCGATGTTAACAGGGTAAGCATTTTAAGCGGCTGGCCGGCAAAAGACAAATCTGCAAGCAGTTTCCCGGGAGATCACGGGATGATGCTCCTCATTTTCAGCAGTTTCATGCTTAGATATTTTGGCAGGAAACCTTTCCTGCAGAGTCTGCTTGTTTTTGTTGTTTTTTCTCTGCCGCGGATTATGGGAGGAGCCCATTGGTTTACAGATCTTGCCGTGGGAGCAATATCTGTTGTTTTAATCGTTATGAGCTGGATCCTGCTTACGCCTCTCTCGGATAAAATAATTAAATGGCTGGAAGGAAAAGTACCGTTAAAGTATTTCGGAAGAAACAGGCTTATATAATATATTGGAAAGAAAAACGAAAAAAATTATATATTTTTAGGGATTCTAGGGGAGTGAAATAATGGAATTTGTTACATCGGCCGACATAGTTGTCATTGGCGGCGGCATTACAGGAACGGCTGTCTTAAGGGAGCTGTCAAAGTATAATTTGGACTGCCTGCTTGTGGAGAAAGAGCCTGATCTGGCCATGGGGACAACTAAAGCCAACAGTGCTATTTTACATGCGGGGTTTGACGCTCCGACAGGTAGCTTAAAGGCGCTTACTAATGTCCGCGGCAATAAGCTTTATCACGATCTTGAGAAGGAACTGGATCTTGACATAAAATGGACAGGGTCCATGGTGGCTGCCACAAATGAAGAGGAAATGCAGACTCTGCAGGAACTTCTGCAGCGCGGCAGGGCCAATGGCGTGGAAGGGCTGAAAATACTGACACATGATGAGGTACTCCGCGAGGAGCCGAATCTTAAAACCGTACTTGGAGCCTTGTGGGCACCTACGGCAGGAGTGTGCTGGCCTTTTGGCGCGGCAGTTGCTTTTGCGGAATGCGCGGTTCAAAACGGAGCCCGGGTTATGCGTGACTGCAGGGTACTCGGATTTATTAAGGAAGACGGGCGGATTGCCGGGGTAGAGACGAATAGGGGCGTTATAAAAACCAGATACGTGGTTAACGCGTCCGGCATTTATGCCGATGAAATTGCCCGACTTGCAGGCGATGAAAGCTTTACCATAAATCCGCGCAAGGGTGAATATATTCTTTTTGACAAAACGGCCTGCAGCAGTCTTGTCTATGGGGTAGTCTTTCCGACCCCCACGAAAAAATCCAAAGGGATCCTGATTTGCACCACAACGCACGGCAATACTTTTATCGGGCCGAATGCCCAGGACTTGCACGAAAGGGAAGATCTGGCGGTTACTACGGAAGGCATGAATGAAATCATGGCGTCTGCAAGGAAATTAATCCCGAATCTGCCCATGGGTGCGTCTATTACGGAATTTGCCGGACTGCGTGCCGTTTCCAGCACGGGAGATTTCATTGTCGGAGCATCCGGGGTAGCAGGTTTCTATAATGCGGCAGGAATGCAGTCCCCGGGACTGACTTCTGCGCCTGCCGTGGCTGAGATTTTGGCAGGGGCCATCGCAGAAGACAGCGGGGCCGTAAAAAAGGCGGACTTTAAGAAAGATCTTCCGCGCAAGGTTTCTTTCTGCAGGATGACCAGGAGCCAGCAGGCAGCAGTCATTGAGAAAAATAAATTATACGGCCGCGTAATCTGTCGCTGCGAAACAGTCACCGAAGCAGAAATCGTTGAAGCAATAAAAGGACCCTGCGGGGCCAGGACCGTGGATGGAGTTAAGCGGCGTACCCGTGCGGGCATGGGGAGATGCCAGGGAGGGTTCTGCGGGCCCAGGGTAACCCAGATTATTGCCCGCGAACTTAACATCCCGATTCCTGAAGTGTTAAAAGAGAGAGCCGATTCTCATTTGTTTTACGAAAAAAATCAGGCAGACAGGGAGGAGGCATAATATGGATCAGTTATACGATGTGATAATCGTTGGCGGCGGTCCTGCCGGACTGTCTGCTGCATACAGCGCCCGGGAAAACGGAGCCGGCAGAATACTTATTATTGAAAGGGACAGAGAGCTTGGGGGCATTCTGCAGCAGTGTATCCATAACGGTTTCGGGCTGCACCATTTCAAAAAAGAGCTTACCGGCCCAGGCTATGCACAGCGGTGTATTGAGTTAATTAAGGATAAACCTGAAATAGAAGTTTTGGTTGATACGATGGTTCTTGAAGTATTACGGGACAAAACTGTCATTGCCGTGAGCCCGGAAAAGGGACTGCTCTATCTTCAGGGGAAGACCATTATTTTAACGATGGGCTGCCGCGAACGGACCCGCGGTGCAATTCGCATACCGGGCGAACGCCCGGCAGGAGTTTTTACAGCTGGTGCAGCTCAGCGTATGGTAAATATGGAAGGGTATCTGCCGGGACATAAAATAGTTATTTTAGGCAGCGGTGATATCGGGCTTATCATGGCCCGCCGGATGAGTCTGGAAGGATGTCAGGTGCAGGCAGTACTGGAAATATGTCCCTATTCCAATGGTCTTACAAGGAATATCGTGCAATGTCTGAATGATTATGACATACCTCTGTATCTGTCGCATACCATAATTAAAATACATGGCGAAAAACGAGTTACCGGAGTTACCGTAGCCAAAGTTGATGAAAAAAATGCTCCAATCCCTGGGACGGAGTTTGATATTGAATGTGATACGATTCTGTTATCTGTAGGGCTGATTCCGGAAAATGAGCTGTCAAATGGCCTGATGCTTGATATGCATCCATTAACCAGCGGTCCTGTCGTGGATCAGCACAGGCAGACCAGTCTGCCGGGAATTTATGCTGCAGGCAA
>JAJQAO010000003.1 GCA_021203775.1 Phascolarctobacterium sp. | reverse complement strand
GAAGGATTATCCCCATGCATTTGCATTTCTGCTGGTCCTGCTCTTTTCCGCCTACGCCATTGCTGCAGCTTTCGGCCTTCTGCCTGAGGGATATAACGAATTCCTTTTCGGATGAGACGTCTGTAAAAATTTAAAGCCGGATACTTATTAAGTATCCGGCTTATTTTTATTGCCTACTCTACGGTAAATGGTATCAATGCAACATTGCGCGCACGTTTAATTGCCACGGTCAGCTGGCGCTGGTGCTTAGCACAGGTTCCGGAAATCCGGCGCGGCAGGATCTTGCCGCGTTCAGTGATATACCGGCGCAGTTTAGCCACGTCCTTATAATCAATATCCTCTGCCTTATCTACACAGAAGCTGCAAACTTTCCTTCTTGGCCTTCTGCCTCTTTCGCGTTTCATTACATAACCTCCCTTAAATTAGAACGGGATTTCTTCATCAAAGGGGACCTGGGCTCCGAAAGAGTCCATCTCGCTTTTGGGTCCATCAGCACTAGCCTGACTGCCGCTGCCGCTTCCTTTTGGTTCAACAAATTCAAAGTTGTTTGCAATAACTTCAGTTACCCAGCGTTTAGTGCCGTCTTTTGCCTCATAGCTGCGGATCTGCAGACGGCCCTCAACAAGTGCCCTCTGTCCTTTGGTGAGATGATTCCCACATAATTCTGCTGTTTTGCCCCACACTACCACGGGAATGAAATCTGCTTCCCTCTGTCCTTCCTGGTTGGAAAACTGCCTGTCAACAGCGAGGGTGAACTGGCAGACTACCTTGCCGGTCTGGGTGTAGCGCACTTCAGGATCGCGTGTCAAACGCCCTAATAATATAACTCTATTCATACTTATTCACCTTTTCTTACAACCATGTGTCTGATTACTTCGTCAGTAATCTTCATAACACGATCAAGTTCCTTTACTGCTGCGGGCTCGGCAGTGAAGGTTACAAGAACATATATACCTTCCTGCAGTTTCTGGATTTCATACGCAAGACGTTTTTTGCCCCAGCGGTCAGTTTTTTCAACAGTGCCGCCGTTTGCAGTGATAAGATTCTCAAACTTGCTGACAACTGCTTCAAAAGCTTCCTCTTCGATCGGTTTAACGATGTACATGACTTCGTACTTATTCACGAAATCACCTCCTCCTTTGGACTTTGGCCCCTCTAGGGAGCAGAAGAAGTATATATTGCTATATACAAGCTTAGTTATTATATCATTAGTTTGCTTTCATTGCAACAATCTTGTCGGGAAAAGAAAAACGCCTGCAACAAAAATGCTGCCGGCGTTTCAGTTTAATAACGGAGGCATAAGATATTAAAAAAGTTTAATTTCCAAACAGCGGTGTCGACAAATACCTGTCTCCGGAATCCGGGAGTACGGCTACGATAGTTTTCCCGGTATTTTCCGGCCTTGCGGCAAGAATAGCGGCAGCTTTCAGCGCCGCGCCGGACGAAATTCCCACAAGAATCCCCTCAGAAACAGCAAACGCCTTTCCTTCTGCAAAGGCATCTTCGTTTTTTATTGCCAGGACCTCGTCATAAATTCCCGTGTCCAGCACATCCGGTACAAACCCTGCGCCAATACCTTGGATTTTATGTGTTCCTGCCATACCTTTCGACAGCACTGGGCTATCCGCCGGTTCCACTGCAACAATCTTGATATTCGGATTTTTTCCACGTAGATATTCACCTACGCCTGTGATCGTTCCGCCTGTTCCCACGCCGGCAACAAAAATATCCACGTGTCCGCCGGTCTGTTTCCAGATTTCAGGACCTGTCGTCGCTTTATGAATTGCCGGGTTTGCCGGATTGACAAACTGTCCTAAAATGACACTTCCCTTTATTTCATGGGCCAGTTCGTAGGCTTTAGCAATGGCCCCCTTCATTCCCTGTGCGCCTTCCGTCAGCACAAGCTCAGCTCCATAAGCTTTCAACAGAGCCCTCCTTTCCACGCTCATTGTTTCTGGCAGCGTGAAAATTGCATGGTATCCCCTAGCAGCAGCAACTGCTGCAAGACCTATTCCAGTATTACCGCTTGTCGGTTCGATAATCGTAGCTTCGGGGTTTAACTTCCCGCTCCGTTCGGCATCTTCAATCATTGCCAGGGCAATCCTGTCCTTAACTGAACCAGCTGGATTAAAATATTCCAGCTTTGCAAGAATAGTCGCATCTTTTATTCCTATCTTTTCCGCATAACGAGTCGCCTTTAACAGTGGCGTTTCTCCGATAAGCTCCGTCATGTTTTCCTTGATTTCATTCATTTTTTTCTCCATTCTTCATATATCATATTTTTCTGATTCTTCCACATCATTAACGGGTTTTTTAAGCCCTTCAATTTTGATGTTGTTCTTCTCTGCATAATCCCACAGCGCCGCATGGATCGCCTCTTCTGCCAGAAGGGAACAGTGTACTTTTGCAGGGGGAAGTCCGTCAAGAGCTTCCATGACTGCCTTGTTGGTCACCTTTAACGCCTCCTGGATTGTTTTACCCTTTACCAGTTCCGTTGCCATGCTGCTTGTGGCGATCGCCGCCCCACAGCCGAAAGTTTTGAATTTTGCCTCCCGAATAACGCCATTATCGTCTATATCCAGATACATGCGCATAATATCCCCGCATTTGGCGTTGCCGACTGTACCAGTACCGGAAGGATTTTCGATTTCCCCCACATTGCGGGGATTGCTGAAATGATCCATCACTTTTTTGCTATACATTTTTCGTTTTCTCCTTTATAAAGTCCTCATACAGCGGAGACATGCTTCTCAGCCGCTTCACAATCTTTTTTAATTCTTCCACAACATAATCAAGGTCTTCTTTTGTCGTTTCTTCAGACAGCGTAATGCGCAGGGACCCGTGCGCAATCTCATGCGGTAGTCCTATTGCCAGCAGTACATGGGAAGGATCCAGTGATCCTGAGGTGCAGGCGGAACCGCTTGATGCGCAGATGCCTTTCTGGTCCAGCATGATCAGCATGGATTCCCCCTCAATATACTGGAAACTGATGTTGACATTATTCGGCAGACGCTCTGTCCTGTGCCCGTTCAGCCTGCAATACGGTATTTCCGTAAGTATGCGGCCAATCAGATAATCCCGCAGTTCAGACTCATAAGCACTCCTTTTTGCCAATAATGTCTGTGCTATTTCCGTAGCTTTCCCGAATCCTACGATTCCCGGCGTGTTGTACGTGCCTGCCCGCCTGCCGTGCTCCTGTTCTCCGCCGTGCATAAACGATTCTATTAAAGTGCCTTTTCTTATATATAAAATCCCAATGCCTTTTGGTCCGTTTATTTTGTGCCCGCTTGCGCTCAGCATATCAATGCCGTATTCATCGACATTAATCGGTATGTGCCCATAAGCCTGGACCGCATCCGTATGAAACAGAATTTTATGTTCCTTTGCAATAGCACCTATTTCCTTAAGAGGCTGAATCGTGCCAATCTCGTTGTTTGCAGACATGACGGATATCAGAATCGTGTCCTGGCGGATTGCCTGGCGTAGTTCTTCCAGATTAATTACGCCGTTTTCATCGACATTTACATAAGTAACGTCAAAACCGGCTTTTTCCAGCCATCCGCAAGTATGAAGAATGGCATGATGTTCGATTTTAGATGTGATGATATGTTTCCCTTTTTTCCTGTTTGCAAAGGCGACTGCCTTTAAAGCCCAGTTATCGGACTCTGTACCACCGCTTGTAAAATAAATTTCATCCGCAGACGCTCCCAGAAATCCGGCAACCGTCTTACGTGCCTGTTCAACTGCATCTTTTGCCTGTTCCGAAAAATCACTGAAACCGGAAGGATTTCCGTAGACTTCTGCAAAATACGGCTTCATGCTTTCATACACCTCATGTTTCACAGGCGTCGTAGCCGCATTATCCAAATAGATCCATTGTTTCATGCTTTTTTGCACCTCCGCAAAAAAATTCATAAATTATTATACATCTATTAACCTATTAAATCAATAGGTAAAATATTTCTAGTTTCCCTTGTATTACCCACCTGCCTTATAGTATAATAGGTAAAAATCTGTAAAGCGGGTCAGTGTCATGATTTCAACAAAGGGCAGATATGCAATACGTGCTATGATTGATATTGCTGAACAACAGAGCAGTGATTATATTCCGTTAAAGGCCATTGCCGAACGCCAGGGTATTTCAAAAAAATATCTTGAGATTATCACGAAAGAACTTGTGCGCAAAGGATTTCTGGAAGGCGTCAGAGGCAGAGGCGGAGGCTACAAACTCTGCAGGCAGCCGGAAGAATATTCTGTTGGTGAAATATTGGAATCACTGGAAGAATCACTGACCGCCGTGGCGTGCCTTGCAAAAGATGCCCCACCGTGCCCGCGTTCATCAATATGTAAAACACTTCCCATGTGGAAAGAATGCGATGCGGTAGTGCATGACTTTTTTTATAAAAAAACAATTGCCGATCTAATGAAATAAAACCCGGCCAGATAGGCATATCCCCCTCTGCTGAAAATAATCAGCAGAGGGGGATATATTATTTCCTTACCTATACCAGTTATTTCTTTTTCATCCAGCTCATCATGTTGCGCAGTTTGGCGCCGACTTCCTCAATGGGATGCTGTGCGGCCCTGCGGCGCATGGCATTAAACTGCGGGCGGTTAGCCTGGTTTTCCAGAAGCCATTTTTTTGCAAAAGTGCCGTCCTGGATCTCTGCCAGGATTTTCTTCATTTCAGCTTTTGTAGCATCGGTAATGATACGGCTGCCGGTCGTATAATCACCATACTCCGCCGTATCGGAAATGGAATGGCGCATTTTGGCCATGCCGCCTTCGTACATAAGGTCAACTATCAGCTTCATTTCATGGAAGCATTCAAAATAAGCGCTTTCCGGTTTGTAGCCTGCTTCAACCAGGGTTTCATAACCTGCAGTCATAAGAGCGGTAATGCCGCCGCAGAGAACTGCCTGTTCGCCAAAGAGGTCCGTTTCGGTCTCTTCGCGGAAAGTAGTATCAAGAACGCCGGCGCGGGTGCCGCCGATGCCTTTCGCATACGCAAGGCCTATGTCATAAGCCTTCCCCGTTGCATCCTGGTGCACGGCAACAAGGCAGGGAACGCCTGCCCCTTCAGTAAATACGCGGCGTACAAGATGCCCCGGACCTTTAGGGGCAACCATGAATACGTCCACATCAGGCGGGGGCACAATTTGTCCGAAATGAATATTAAATCCATGGGCAAAGGCCAGGGCGGAGCCGGATTTCAGGTTCGGCCCGATGTCTTTTTTATAAGTGGCTGCCTGTTTTTCATCAGGGATGAGCATCATAACCACATCTGCAGCCTTGGCAGCATCAGCCGCGGTCATGACCTTAAGTCCTTCTGCCTCTGCCTTCGGCCAGGATTTGGACCCTTTATACAGACCAACGATTACGTTGACCCCACTTTCCTTAAGGTTAAGGGCATGGGCATGCCCCTGACTACCATAACCTATAATAGCTACGGTCTTTCCTGCCAACATTTCCAGATTAGCATCCTGATCGTAATAAATTTTTACCATTTTAACGCCTCTTTCTTTTTAAATTATTTTATGTTAATTAATATAAACTGTCCTAACATTTCCCTTCCCGACGTGCATTTACGAAATCATGCAGTACGGCACCCGGTGCTACCATAGGCTCCACCAAATCATCCTGATTGACCACGGCCTCTATCACAAACGGTTTTTCCGATGCGAACGCTTCCTTCAGCGTTTCCCTAAATTCTTCACAGGTTACTGCCCGCCTGCCGTCTGCACCGCAGGATTTTGCAAATCCCACAAAATCAAATTCCGTAAGCAGTGTGGCGGAATATCTTCCATTATAAAAGAGTTCCTGCCATTGCTTTACCATCCCCAGGCAGCTGTTGTTTATGACAATGCTGATTAAAGGAACTTTTTCACGGGCTGCTGTGTAGAGCTCCATACCCGTCATTTTAAATCCCCCGTCACCGCAGATTTCCACAACCCTGGTTCCCGGTTTAGCCAGAGCCGCACCCATCGAGGCCGGCAGACCGAATCCCATGGTTCCGCAGCCGCCGGATGTTATATGCTGTCTGGGTCTGTCCACTTTCAGATACTGGGCTGCCCACATCTGATTCTGTCCTACGTCGGTAACATAGGTTACATCCTTATCCGCAAAAAAGCTGTTCAGCTCTTCAATCAGCCTAGGTGCCGTAAGCCGTTCCGCATTGAAAAGACTGCGGTCTTCCTCGGCATCCCATTCCTTAATCTTCTTCCGCCAGACTGAATGCTCGTTCTTTTGGAGCAGCGGCAGCAGACTTTTCAGTGTTGCCTTAGCGTCACCGACAAGGAAGATATGTGCCGAGATGTTTTTATCAAGTTCGGATGGATCAATATCCAGCTGGATAATAGTTTTCTCTCCCGTATAACGCCTGCGGTCTCCCGTCACCCTGTCGCTGAACCTGCTTCCCGCTACAACCAGGGCATCCGCATTGGCAACCGCCATATTTGAGGCAATGTGCCCGTGCATGCCCGTAAGGCCCAAAGACTTATCATTAGAAGACGGGAATACCCCGAGTCCCATAAGTGTGCTTACTACCGGCATGTCCAATTTTTCAGCCAATTCCAGCAGCTCCGCTTCCGCGCCGCTGTTTAATGCCCCGCCGCCAACCAGAAGTACCGGCCTTTCAGCCCTGTTCAGTACTTCCGCCGCCTGATGCAGTTTCGCCTCATCGGCCTTAAGTTCTTCTCTAACTGGATTTCCTGTTTCCCTATCCGTCCATTCCACTTCTGCCGACTGCAGGTCGCTTGGAATGTCAACAAGCACCGGCCCCGGACGTCCTTCCCGTGCCAGGACAAATGCCATGCGCAGTACCGGCAGCAGTTCTTCCTTCTTCCGCACCAGCACGTTATATTTGGTGATGGGCAGCGTTACGCCCACAATATCTATTTCCTGGAAAGAATCACGGCCGAGATTATGCACCGGAACCTGTCCCGTAATCGCTACCAGAGGAACCGAGTCAAGATAGGCCGTTGCCAGCCCCGTAACAATGTTAGTCCCGCCAGGTCCTGATGTAGCAATGCAGACACCCGTCTTGCCGCTGGCCCGGGCATATCCGTCTGCAGCATGTACGGCTCCCTGTTCATGAGCCGTAAGAACATTGCGCAGCGGAGCATCATATAAGGCATCATACAGTGGAATGACCTGTCCTCCGGGATAGCCGAAAACCGTATCGACGCCATGCTCCAGCAGAACCTTAATAATGGCCTGCGCACCTGTCATTTTCATGCGTCATCCTCTCCTTAAGCCATCGTGTTTACAGATACTATGGAAACCTGTTTTTCCAGCAGACGTGCTACCTGCAGTGCAGTAGCGTCTTCCAGCTGAATTTCCAGCTGAAGGGTATCATCTTTGGTATCCATATGCAGTGAACGCACATGTGCGCCCTGTTTGGATAATACCCTCAGTACTCTTGGCAACAAGGTTTCTTCATTTTTTCCTGTTACCAGAACTTTCTCAAACATTTCTTTTCCTCCTCAAAATTTCCACCCGATAGGTAGCGCATCTGCATGTTCTTTCCAAATAAAAAGCCCCTGCAAATGCAGGGGCGTAAATACGCGGTACCACCCTAATTTATAACTCAGCACCAGTCCATCAACCGGCTCAGAAATAACGCTTCTGCCGCGCATCAGGCTACTCGCTATGCTTTCGCTGACGGGTTCATGGGTGATTTACTCGGTAAAGCCTTCTGCCGGTTTCCACCTGCCACCGGCTCTCTAAAATCCAGTCTTTTACCTTTCTTCCCAATCATTACCTTTTCGGGTCAATTTGAAATTAAACATATTATCTCTTAAATTTTTCCTTTTGTCAACATAAATTTTAGTTTTTCGCCAGTTTTTTTATAAAATCTTCTATATTTTCCTGAATTTTCTGCATATATTCCGCTTTATTCTTCTCTAAAAACTCCCTGATTTCTGCTGCCAGGTCCCCTTTCTGCGGATTTAAAATGGTGCCGTAACTGGCGGCATATGCCTTCCCCGTCTCAGTTTCTGGTATCAGCTTTTCTGCCGGTGCCGGGGCAAGATCTGCCGCTGCGGCAGCTTTTTCAAACAGTGCCCTGTCTTTTAAAGCCATAAGTCTCAGGGCCGTGAGCCATAAGACACTGCTCATCTTAAAATGGGCATTGCCCTGCAGATATTTTACGGCTTCCTCTGCCTCTTCCATTGCCAGTTCAGCATTGCCGAAACTCAGACGGTAACCGAACTCATCGGCAACACCGCAATGAGGCTGCAGGTCCTGTCCTTTCATATCCTGCCAGTCCCCTAAAAACATTGTGGAAACCTTAACCCCGTTGCGCTGCAGTTCATTGGCAATAAGATAGTGTTCCTGGGGCGAAAGGGGCTTATCCTGTTTAACCATTGCCAACTCAAAATTAATTTCCCAGGGAGTATTTTTCAAATATGAATTATAAAGGAACTGGATGTGCATGATTGCTTCGCCATATTCCAGCACAATACGGCGCAGTTCTTCCGCTTTAAAGCTTAAGGTGCTGCTGCCTGCCTTAAACTCCTTATCCAGGTAGGAAGCTTCAAGGGCCTGTCGGAATTCTTCATTAAATTCATTATACCGCCCTGCTATTTCCTCATCAGATAATTTTTCTATACCGAGATTAATCTTTTCACTGCAGTCAATTCCGATCATACTGTACCCATAGAGCAGAGCTTTCACAATTTCCTCTTCTGTATGAAGGAATGCGGCAATAGCGCCGTACCCCTCTTTATACCCTGCCTCGAGTACTCCCCATGTCGCGGTATCCACAACCTCCAGGAAATTACGCTGTAATGCTTCACTGTCCCTTACCGTATATTCCACCAGCACGGGTTTAACCCCGTGACCTGCAAAAGGTACTGCCGCAAAAGCTGCCGCGGATCCCAGCCAGTCGCTAAAACCCAAGGTAATCCCCTTACTGCCGCAGGCTGTAGGTGCAGTCCATTTGACAAAACGCCTTACGACCGCTGCATTATTAGAGTTCAGCGACATAATATTCACTTGCATTCCGTCCGCATCAACGGTTTTTTCCACTTTCCACATTTTGGCAAGAGGAGAAGAAGCATCGCATATGCAGACCAGTCTTTTCCCTTCCGGCGTATCCACAAGAGCCAGCCAACCACCGGGTATTTCACTCAGGGATTTCTCCAGCACATTACCGGCAGCCTTTTCCATAACCGTGCGAGCCACCGTTTGTTTTAATGCCATAGCGTTCCCTCCATTCATTTTTATCATACATCTGTTTTTTTCATATATACTAATATTATCACCAAAAAATGCCGCTTATGCAAGCAAATGTATCAGTCCGTCAAAAAACTTCTGTTTGTCATCATTTGACAAATGTTTGAATATTTCTTGTCAGTACCGACATCAATATGTCCATTTTTATATCCACAAAATATATATTTTTTTATAGCGCCTGAAAACAATTTATCAACATTCTCCACAGGTTTATCAACAATTTTTTTGTATAAATTCTTTTTTACAGTTGATTTTTTTGTATTTTTCAATGGATTATTTGCTGAAATTCAATTTAGCTAAATATTATCAACATCTTATCCACAATCTGTGGATAACTTTTTTCTCTTTTTTGCCTCATTTCCACACCACAATATCTTGATCCGAGGTATTTTTTGTCCCACCCGACTGTCCTTCATATATAAACTTCCCTGTCTGTCAAGCCATTTTTTTGCCAAAATAAGAAAACTTTCCAGTTCTCGTCCAAAATTCCCTTAAAGCACGTAAATATCGCAAGTAAATTTTCAGAAAATAAAAACCTCTGCAGATTTTTCAATCGCTTCCTGCCGTTCGGGAAAATCCCTGCTATTCTTTTTTTACCTGTTCCCAGGTGAACAGAACAAGACCTGTCCAAATCCAGCCAAATGCAAGCAGATGCGTACTGCTGAAATTTTCACCATAAACAAATACTCCGAGTAATAAACTAATGGTTGGTGAAATATACTGCAGAAATCCAACCATTTTCAGCGGCAATAATTTCGCGCAGCGGGTAAAAAGCAGCAGCGGCGTAGCCGTAGCTACCCCAGACCCTGCCAAAAGGGCAAACCTTAACGGGTCCGCATCAATATAAGCACTTATCCCGGCTCTGTTCAGATAATATATATATGCTAAAGCAATGGGAGAAATAAGCAGCGTTTCCAGCATAATACTGGTTATAGCGGCAACGGGAATAATTTTTTTCAGCAGACCGTAAAAAGCAAATGTTCCAGCCACCCCGACGGATACCCAGGGGAAATAACCGTTTTTGACAAGCATAATCCCTATCCCGATGCAGGCACAGGCCACGGCCATTTTCTGCAGCCTGCCCAAACGTTCCTTTAAAAATATCATGCCGAAAAGGACACTTACTATGGGGTTAATATAGTATCCCATGCTGGTTTCCAGAATCCGCCCGTCTTCAACCGCCCAGATGTAAATTCCCCAGTTGAACGCGATGACAACAGCAGCAGCAATCATTGCCGTTCCTGTCTTTAAGGTACTGAAGACCAGGCGTGTTTCCCTGAAAAAAACCTGCAGTTTCCCCGTAACTGCAAGAATCAATCCGACAAATACCACCGACCAGATAAAGCGGCTGGCTAAAATTTCAAGAGCGGAAACGGCTGAAAGCATTTTCCAATAAGCAGGCAGGATACCCCATAAAAAATATGCACCTATTCCGCAAAAAACTCCCAGTTTAAAATCCTTTTCCATACGCAGCTCCGCAAAATATTAGTCATGTAAAAACACCCGCACAAAACTGTGCGGGTATTCTTACTTCCAACCGGCAACTTTCTATTCTC
>JAJQAO010000032.1:38726-44446 GCA_021203775.1 Phascolarctobacterium sp. | reverse complement strand
CATTGACGGCATCATGAATGTCATGACATAAAGAATTGCCTGCTGCTGAGTGTTGGCAATTGAGGAAATAAAGAGTCCCACCCCTACTATGGACAAGAGGGATATAAACATTGAAAACATAAACATGGGAAAGGATCCGTTAAAGGGAACTTCAAAAATACCCGTTACGGCGGCAACCATCAGACATGCCATGCCCATTGCAATTATAAGGGGCGTTATTGTTTTGCCAAGAAGAATTTCAAATGATGAAAGGGGGCTCACGATAAGCTGGTCGAATGTGCCCATTTCCCTTTCTCTGGCAACAGAAAGTGCTGTCAGGATAAGTGTCACGACAACTGACAGCATGGCGACAATTATCGTCAAAACATACCACTGATATTCGGCATTGGGATTGAACCAGTTTCTGACAATAGCGTTTATGGCTGTCCCCCGCCTTTGCGTGACTTCCTGGCCATATTCGGCAATTATCTGTGAAGCATAGCCTGTAGCTATTGCGGAGGAATTTGTCTGCCTCCCGTCACCTATGATTAAAAGCGTTGCGGGTTCAATAGGATTCTGTTTTTTTATGCTGCTGGAAAAATCATTATTTATATACATCCCCATCTGAACTTCCTGATTATCCATTTTCTCCTGCAGTTCAGCTTCAGTATCCATATAATAAATATTTCTGAATCTTGGGGAACTTTCGTATCTGGAAATAAGTTCGCGCGATTCCACGGATTTATCCCGATCAAGTACTGCCATATCTATATTTTTAACTTCCATCGTAGCGGCATTGGCAAAAATTATAAGCTGCATAAGCGGAAGAAAGACAATAATGGACCTGCTTTTAGGATCTTTCCAGGTGGTTATAAATTCTTTTTTCATAAGCGCAAAAACCCTGCGCAAAAAACCTGATCCCATTTGACTTACCTCTCCAGCCTTGTTTTAGTATTTCTCAGGACAACAGCAAAAAGCAGCAGTCCCAGAATTGTTAAAAACACGGCATTTTCTAGAATAATTTTCTTAACCGAGCCGGCCATGAACTCACTTTCAATAAACGCAACATAATATCTTGGCGGCAGGAACATAGTTAGCTTCTGCAGGATATCAGGCATGGAATTTATGGGGAATACCATTCCCGATAACATAAGTCCAGGCATGAACCCCACGCCGATTGCAACCAAACTTGCTTGAAACTGATTCCTGAGCAAAGTGGAAATCATTATACCTATGCCAAGACATGCAAACAGGAACAGTCCGCTTACCACAAAGAGACTCAGAAAACTTCCCATAAACGGTATCCCGAAAACAAAAATACACAAAAAGACACTGAAAGCAAGTGATGCCATACCTAAAATAAAGTACGGAATGTATTTGCTTAAAACCAGATAAATCGGCCTTACCCTTGTTGACAAAAGCCCTTCCATCGTTCCCCTGTCCCATTCTCTGGCTACAACGAGGGAAGTAAGCAGAATCCCGATTAATGTCATTGACGTTGCCATGGATCCAGGCATTATGAAATAATGGCTGTCCTGATCCGGATTGTACCAGAACCTTACTTCAGGTGAAATAATCGGTGCATACATATTCGTTCTGTATTTACTTGACGCAAGCCAGCCGTTGGCAATACTGGTAATGTAACTTTGGACATAATTTGCCGTATTTGCTTCCGAACCGTCAGTAATTACCAGCAGTTCCGCATTCTGACCTCTTGACAGTTTGGTGGAAAAATCATTGGGAATTACTACGGCTCCTTTTATTTTAGAGTTCCTGATTGCCTCATCAAGCTCCTCATCAGTATAAAGAACTACTGAATTAATATACTTACTGTGTCCGAAAGATTTTATAAGCGTTGCAATTTCGGGATTGTTATTGTCATCATTTTTAATCCCTATTGTTACCGTATTAGAATCAAGATTTACACCGTACATGTATATTAGAAGGGAAATAACCGGCAATACGAACGCGATTATTATACAGCTTGAATCACGCAACATCTGCTTTATTTCTTTTTTTATTAAAGCAAGTAGTACTTTCATTGTTTCTCGCTCTCTTTGATAAGGTTAATAAATGCATCTTCCATGGTAGTAGCCCCTGCCCTTTCCTTCAATTCGGCAGGAGTTCCTATGGCTATGGTTTCCCCGTGGTAAAAAAGACTGATCCGGTCACAGTATTCTGCCTCATCCATAAAATGGGTAGTAACCATGACTGTTACACCTTTTTTGGCAAGGGATGTGATATGATTCCAGAAATCACGGCGCGTCAGGACATCTACGCCGGATGTAGGCTCATCAAGAAATAATATCGGGGGATTATGAATAAGCGCGCAAGCCATTGAAAGCCTCTGTTTTAAGCCGAGCGGCAGATCCTCGCTTTTCTGGTCAGCATATTCCTTAAGGCTGAAAATTTCCATAATATCGTCAACACGTTTTCCCCTGTCTAAAATGCCAATTCCATATGCAGCACCGAAAAATTCCAGATTTTCCTCTACCGTCAGGGTCCCGTAAAGTGAAAATTTCTGCGCCATATAACCCAGATTAGAGCGGGCTCTTTCAGGATCCGTCCTAATATCAATTCCCATAATCCTTGCAGTACCTTCCGTCGGCCTTGCAAGTCCGCACATCATTTTAAATGACGTGGATTTCCCCGCACCGTTAGGCCCGATAAGCCCAAAAATCTCCCCTTTCTTGATCTTAAATGTATTATTTTTCACCGCATAAAAATCACCGTATCTTTTAGCCAGATTATCTGCTTCAACGGTTAAATCAACTTCCGCAGCCCTGTATCTGTAATTTTTGGCAATCTGGGATTCTTCCGCTTTATATCCGCCCATAAGTTCAATGACTTTTTCCTCAAACTCCTGGGCTGTAGCTCCGAGCGCTGAAGGAATTCCGTCATAAATAATCCTGCCCTTATCAATTACTACAGACGTATCAAAACTGTGGGCCTCATCTAAATATGCAGTTGACCACAAAACCGTAGTTTCAGGCCCCATCATCTCCCGGACCATTCTCATTAAATCCCTGCGGGAAATGGGGTCTACACCGACGGAGGGTTCATCCAAAACTAAAAAAGCCGGATTTCCTAAAAGCGTACAGGCCAAACCCAGCTTCTGTTTCATACCGCCCGACAAATCGCCTGCCAGCCTGTCCTGAAACGGAGTCAGGCTTGTGAATTCCAGCATTTTTTTAAAATCATGCGGTACGTCTTTCAAATCAGCATAAAGTATCAAATTTTCAAGGACGGTAAGATCTTCGTATAACCCGAATTTCTGTGGCATATAGCCTATATGCACAATAAGGTCATTTTTCTGAGTTGCCGGATTAAAGCCAAGAACAGAAATTTCGCCGGCATCAGGAACCAATAACCCTATTATCGTTCTCAAAAGAGTAGTTTTTCCAGCACCATCCGCTCCTATGAGTCCTGTAATCTTTCCCTTTTCAATATTAAGGGAAAGTCCGTCAAGAGCGGTTATATCCCCGAATTTTTTTGTTAGGGTCCTGATTTCTACTGCATTCATCACTTGCTTTCCTGCTCTTTTTTGGAACTATCGTCCCCACCCAAATCAACATTAATGGTAACAGGCATTCCCTGTTTTATGTATTCGTCCACATCGTTAATATAAACATGGATACGGTATACCAGAAGCGGCCTTGTATCCGTGGACTGAACCGTTTTCGGAGTAAATTCTGCAACGGATGAAATGAAACCGATCTGTCCCTCATATTCACGTTTTTTATCGGTCTTCGGGTTAACTGAATCCGTATATACCCGTACCTTCTGTCCGTATTTTATATTCCCGAGATCCGGTTCATTTACGTAAGCCCTGACCCATAACGGCCTCGTCTTTGCCATGGTGTAAATCGTCTGTCCTTTGGAAACCGTCGCACCGGGCTCCTGGACGCGGATCATTATTACCCCGTCATCCGGAGCATAAAGTTTCGTATAATCCAACTGGTTCTGGATATAATCCCTGTTTGCTATGGCAGCATTATATTCGGCATTTGCTACATTTTTATTGTTATATAAAGATTCGACGTCCTGTTTGGAGACCGTGTCATCAACGCCGAGAGGAGCATTTCTCTCGTACTTATCATTTGCATCCTGCAATTTGGCAATGGCAACTTCAATGTCGGCATTCGCCTTTGTGAGGTTGGCTTCATAGTCCTTGGCGTCTATAACGGCAAGCAGGTCTCCTGCCTTTACGGAATCGCCTTCCTCTTTAAGGAGCTGTGCTATCTGTCCTCCCGACTGGAAGCTTAAATCCACCTGGCGGATTTCAATATTTCCATACAAGGTAAGTTCATTAGGATTGGTTTTTTCTTTTGAGTTGAAAAACCAATACAGTCCACCGATAACTAAAAGGACTAAAATTAATATTGGAATCTTTTTCATATTATAATTGCCCTCCTACGGATTTATATAATGTATAATAATCCATTATCCTCTGGGTTTTGGCTTTTGCTAAATCCATACCGCTGCTGATGCACTGGTTCTTTGCCGTCAGATTCTGGCTCCTTGATATAATTCCCCTGTCCAGCATTTTTTGTGCATTGTACTGATTTTTCGTATTGAGCGATAATTCTTTTTTTGTATCATCTTCTACCAGGCTATCGTGTTTGATATAGCAGAGGGACATATTAACCTCTTCGGCTGCCTCAAGTCCCGTCTCCGTATAACTCTCCAAAAGCTCCTCATATCTCGCTTTCTGGTATCTGTGAGTAGCAGCAGTTCTTCCGCCGGTAAACAGGTCCTGCGTCAACCCCGCCATCAGGGAACCAAGTGCTGAGCTCCAGCCCCAGCCTGGAATCATAGTGTTGAATATCAGCATCCCGGTAATGTCGAATTTCGGCAGGAAATTTTTCCTGGCAACACTGACATCTAATTTTGCTTTTTCCAAATACTTTTCAGCTTTTAAAACATCAGGTCTGGAAAAAATAACATCCGATTCTATCTCCATAGGGATACTGCCTCCATACTCAAAAGCATCAAAAGTACCCCGCGGCAGCTGGCTGCTTTCGTCAACGTTCCTGCCAACAAGTGTAGCAAGTTCCATTAAAAGGGACTCCCTCTGTTTAATGAGGGTCTCCATTTCCACATTCATCATTTCCAGGGTCAATTTAGAGTTGTTCAGATCGCTATCTGCAATAATCCCGCGGGAAAATTTCTTGGTATCGTCCGCCAGGATCTGCCGGTAATTATCCCGCAGTTTTTCCTGTTCGCTTATCAGTTTGTCATACTGGAGGATATTAGTATATGCCGATGCGACATCCGTCAAAAGTGAAATATAGGCTGTTTTTTCATCCAGCAGGCCCATCTCGTACGACTTTTTCTGACTTTTGGTGTTATCCTTATTGCTTGAGAAAAGATCCACCTCATAACTTGCCGTAAAGGGCAGCGCAAAAGCATGCCTTTTCATATTGAGATCGTTTAAGAGGTCATAGTTCGGCATTTTATTCCACATAAAGGAAGGGCTTACCCCCAGGTAGGGCAGTTCCTGAGCAAACGTAGCCTTTACGTTCTGCCTGTATTCTTCAACCCTCATTGTTGCCATTTTCGCATTGTGATTGGTGTCAATGGCTTCATTTACATACTGAACCAAATAAGGATCATTGAACCTGTCAAAAAAATCCGTGTTCAGTTCACTGCGTTCTATGGCAAACGCAGATGATGCAGTTATTGTGAAAATAAGAAACGGTAAAAATTCTTTTAACATTCATCTTCTCCTGTATAAATAC
>JAJQAO010000032.1:0-38716 GCA_021203775.1 Phascolarctobacterium sp. | reverse complement strand
GCTATAAATATGTTTGTAAAGATTTTTATGGTATAAAACAGCCCTTCTGAAATATCAGAAGGGCTATTTTGTAATTGTTAAAGATTGGGTCCGGCATCTAAAATGTCTTTTTCCATCAATCCAGCAAATTTTTTATTGTTCTCGTTAAACAATCCTGCCAGTTTATGCAGCTGCCTATCATACGCTTCCTTATCGCTCCAGGTGGGGTCAAAGAGTTCATCCGGCACGTCTGCGCAATGGACGGGGACCTGGAATTCAAAAATTGGAAATTTCTTCATATCCTGTTTCTTCAAACTTCCGTCAAGAATGGCATCTACAATTGCCCGGGTGTATTTAAGTTTTATGCGACTGCCAGTACCGTAAGGCCCGCCGCACCAGCCGGTGTTCACCAGGTAAACATCCACTGCATGTTTATCAATATTTGCTCCCAGCATTTTCGCATAGGTCAGTGGTGGCAGAGGCAGAAACGGCTCTCCAAAACCAATGGAAAACGTAGCCTGAGGTTCTGTTATTCCTCTTTCCGTCCCGGCAAGTTTACTGGTGTAACCTGCCAGGTAATGATACATGGCCTGTTCCGTTGACAGTTTTGCCACCGGAGGCAGAACACCAAATGCATCTGCAGTCAGGAAAATAATAGTTTTCGGATGTCCTGCAACACTGGGAAAAGCAGCGTTATCAATATGACTAAGGGAATATCCCGCACGGGTATTTTCAGTTATTGATGAATCAGCATAATCAGGATTGCCGTTATCATCCAGAACCACGTTTTCCAAAACCGCATTTTCTCTAATAGCGCGATAAATCTGGGGTTCCGCTTTTTCCATCAGACCTATGCACTTGGCATAGCATCCTCCTTCGATATTAAAAATGCCTTTATCGCTCCAGCCGTGTTCATCATCGCCCACAAGATAGCGTCTTTCATCAGCAGACAGTGTGGTCTTTCCCGTACCAGAAAGTCCGAAGAACAGTGCCGAATCCCCGTTTTTACCAATATTTGCGGAACAGTGCATGGAAAAAACCCCGCGTTTTGGCAGAAGGTAATTCATTACGGTAAAAATGCCTTTTTTCAGTTCACCTGCATAACGGCCGCCGCCAACCAATATGACTTTTTCCGTTAAATTCAAAATAATGAATGTCTCGGAATTTGTCCCGTCTTCTTTGGGATCGGCCAGCACAGAAGGCATGGAGAGAACCGTAAACCCTTCCGCATCGGCAGGTACTTCTTCATCGCTGATCAGGAGATTTTTTACAAACAGCTGCTGCCAGGCAAGTTCGTTAACAAAACGCACCGGTATGCGGTACTCTTTGTCAGCACCGGCATAAACGTCCGTAACATACATCTTATGTTCCCCGGCGTAAGCCAGCATCTTTTTATAGAGTTTTTCAAAGGTCTCATGGGTGCAGGCCTGATTATTCGCCCAGCAGATTTCGTCATGGGTAACTTCATCGTCGACAAAAAATTTGTCTTGAGGCGAACGTCCCGTGTGTTTTCCTGTAAAAACGCACAATGCACCAGTGTTTGAAAGTATTCCCTCTTCATTCTTCAGGGCTTCCTTAACCAATTCTTCACTTGAAAGGTTAAATATCGGGGTCTTTACGGCCTCATCGATTTCCTTGCGTAATTTCGTAAGTGCCATTATATTCCCTCCATAATTGATTATACTGAAATAACGTACTTTTTTATTATAACACTCTTTTATTATGTATGTCACAATAAATATAATCTTTTTTGAAAATGGTCATAATTAGTCTAACTCACGTATTTATAGACTTTACCCGTATTGATATTTGTTAAGATTGCTTTTATAATCAGGGTAATAACGAAATAAACAATAAAATCCATTTTATTAAAGGAGAAAATAATGAAAAAAATTGATATGAGATTCGATGAAAAAATCTTCAAAGGAATGATAAATGCTACTTTTGAAAAATATCGTGCAGATTACTTTAAATTTAAGCCATCTGTTACGCAGATTGTTGGATTATATATAGGGGGGAAAGTATATTCCATTACGAATATTCAGGAACCGATAGACTACTTTGGCGATTGGGATGATTATGCCGTATGTAAATTTTCTCATGCAAAAGATTCAGACATCGTATCTGCTTTTGTAGACGTAGAACAAATTGATACGCCAGTCATGGAACCTATTAAAAGCATTTTGTTAGTGAACGAAAACCAACAATTAATTAAGAATGATATCTTGACGTACGATGTCTGGCTTACTAGAGCTATCATTTTTAATTTAGGAGAACGGCAAATTTCATTTGAAAAAGAATCTGTCCCATTTTCCGAAGAAATAGTTATCAGGCGCGGATACGATTTAATCGACATGGTATCGACAGCAGCTAATTATTTTGAAGATTGGAATCCATTAAGTACTCCTCATTGTACTTTAAAAGTTATCTAAATAAAATAACACTAATAAAAATACCCTTAAAGTAACAGCTTTAAGGGTATTTTATTTTAGTGTTCAATATTTGCTATTGTTTTCTTTTCCCCTGCGTCCGCCTAATTCATAGAGCAATTCTCCTGGAGTGATATTATGGTAAGCCAAAAGCACCAGACAGTGATACCAGAGATCTGACATTTCATAAAGCACTTCATCCTTGCTGTTATTTTTTGATGCTATGATAGTCTCCGCCGCTTCTTCGCCCACTTTTTTCAGAATCTTATCCTGTCCTGACATAAAAAGATATTTAGTGTAGGATTTTTCGCCGCCGTTTTCACGTTTTTCCTGAATAACCCTGTAAAGCTCGGCTAAAATGCCCGGAATTCCGTCCATTTCTGGAACAGGAGTATTATCCCTCCGCCACAGGGGATTCTGGAAACATGAATACGCACCCGTATGACAGGCATTGCCTGTCTGTTCAACTTCAACCAGAAGGGCATCCCCGTCACAGTCATATGTAATGCTTACGACTTTCTGCACATTGCCGCTGGTGGCACCTTTATTCCACAGCTCCTTCCGGCTGCGGCTCCAAAACCATGTATAGCCTGTTTCCGCCGTGCGGGCTAAAGATTCCCCGTTCATATAGGCCAGCATCAGTACGGCACCCGTCCTGATATCCTGCACTATTGCGGGAACCAGTCCTTTTTCATCAAATTTAATCTTTGCAAAATCTATCTGCATTATAACCTCACCTCAATGCCTTTCCCTTTCAGATATTCCTTCACCTGTTTTATGGTAAAAGTTTTATAGTGAAAAACGGATGCCGCAAGTACCGCATCGGCACCGCCTTCTGCCAAGACTTCATAAAAATCTTCCAGTTTTCCCGCTCCGCCTGATGCGATAACGGGGACATTTACCACACTGCTTATGGCTTTTGTCAGGGGAATGTCATATCCTGCTTTGGTGCCGTCAGCATCCATGCTTGTTAAAAGTATTTCCCCGGCTCCCAAATCCACTGCGCGCTTTGCCCATTCCACAGCGTCTATCCCGGTAGGTTTGCGCCCGCCTTCCACATATACTTCCCATTTATTATCACCGCAGATATGGGCATCCAGTGCCAGCACGATACATTGGCTTCCGAATAACCGGGCCCCTTCTGCAATTAAATTCGGGTTTTTCACCGCTGCCGAATTAACCGATGTCTTATCGGCCCCTGCCCGCAGGGCGTTCCTTATATCATCCACGGTGCTTATGCCGCCGCCGACAGTAAGCGGCATAAAAACTTCGCCTGCTGTCCTTCTTATGACATCCAGCATCGCCTTGCGTCCTTCATATGAAGCGTTAATGTCCAGAAATACCAGTTCATCCGCACCTTCTACGTCGTAAGCTGCCGCCCGTTCTACAGGGTCCCCCGCATCACGCAGTCCCACAAAATTGGTTCCCTTTACTACACGTCCTTCTTTTACGTCAAGGCAGGGAATGATTCTTTTAGTGTGCATTATCTTCCTCCTCAGCCAGTCTGAGTGCCGCTTTTAAATCAATAGCCCCCGTATAAATGGCTTTTCCAATAATACATCCTGAAATACCTTTGTATTTAAGGAGTTTTTTTATGTCATCAAGGGATGCTATCCCGCCTGATGCTATCACATCCACCTTTGCGGCTTCAGCCAGTTCCGCCGTTGCTTCAGCATTGACCCCGGTCAGCATGCCATCACGGCTGATATCGGTAAAAATAATTTTATCAACGCCGTAACATGCCATTTTTTTTGCCAGCTCTATGGCGCCCATGCCGCTGCCCTTTTCCCAGCCTTCAATGGCCACGTCACCGTTTTTTGCATCAATGCCAACGGCTATCTGGTAAGGATATTTTTTACATGCCTCTTCTATAAGTGATGGATTTTTTACTGCCGCGCTGCCTAAAATAACGCGGCTTACTCCTATCTCCAGTAACCGGGAAATGTTTTCCATCGTGCGGATTCCTCCGCCAAGCTGCACCGGTATCGCCGTAGCCGCAAGAATCCTTTTTATGACTTCAAGGTTCCTGCTTTCGCCGGCAAGTGCACCGTCAAGATCGACAAGATGCAGATATCTCGCGCCGCATTCAGCCCATTTTACGGCCATTTCGGCCGGATCATCAGCAAAGACCGTTTCCTTGTCAAATCTTCCTTCAGTCAGCCGCACGCAGCGTCCGCCCCTTATATCTATTGCTGGATATATAATCATAACCGCCACTCCTTAAACGATTTTAAAATCGCTAGTCCCGTCCTGCTGGATTTTTCCGGATGAAACTGGACTGCCTGTACATTATTACGTCCTATGGATGCAGTCAGTTCTTTACCGTAATTGCATACGGATGTAATGATGGATTTGTCTTCAGGCTCAGCATGGTAACTATGGACGAAATAGACATACTCCCCTCCAGCATTCTTCATAATCGGTGACGGGCTTTTTAATATCAGCTGATTCCAGCCCATATGGGGTATTTTGTCATTAACCGCAATATATTTTACGTATCCTTTAAAATAGCCGAGTCCCTTTACCCCTGGGGCTTCATCACTGCCTTCAAACAGCATCTGGAGTCCAAGGCAGATCCCCAGAAAAGGCCGCCCACTGTCCATAACATCCTTAATTACGGATACCAGGTCAAAGCGTTCCATATTTGCCATACAGTCACCGAATGCACCAACTCCCGGTAAAATGATTTTTCCCGCGGCAGCAATTATCTTTTTATCACTTGTAACCACAGGTTCTCCACCAACGGCAGAAACTGCCTTATTGACGCTGTGGAGATTGCCCATGCCGTAATCAACTATTACTATCTTGTCGCTCATAATACACCTTTGCTGCTCATAATGCCTTTCACACGCCCGTCAATGGCAACTGCTTCAGAAAGGGCACGGGCAAAACCTTTAAAAATTGCTTCTATAATATGGTGCGTATTTTTACCGTATATTATCCTGATGTGCAGAGTGAGTCCAGCTTCTGCTGCCAGAGCACGGAAAAATTCCTCCGTCAGTTCTGCATCATACATTCCAAGCTGTACCTTGGGCACATCGCCTTCAAATACCAAGAGGGGGCGCCCTGAAAAATCCATAACCACCTGCACCAGGGTCTCGTCCATCGGCATAAAGCATGTTCCGTAGCGGTGAATCCCCGCTTTATCGCCTAAAGCGTCTTTCAGCGCCCTGCCCAACACAAGCCCGCAGTCTTCCACCGTGTGGTGACCGTCCACCTCCAAATCCCCCGTTGCTTTAAGTTTAAGATCAGTAAAGCTGTGCTTGGTTAAAAGGGTGAGCATGTGATCGAAGTAGCCAATACCCGTTTTTATATCGGCATTACCGCTCCCATCAAGCTCCCATGTAACACTTATTTTTGTTTCCAGGGTTTCTCTTTCACATACACCGTTTCTCATGATCGCACCTCCGTATTTAATGCGGCAAGTTTCTCCAGAATGATTTTATTTTCTTCAGGCCTTCCTACGGTAACCCTCAGGCAGCCCGTCAGATAAGGATGTGTGGTATAATCACGCGTCAGGATACCGTTCTCCAGAAAATATCTGTACAACATTTTTCCGCTGGCCACTGCATCGGGGAGATGTTCCCCATATTTTTTGCCGTAGGCGGCTGCCAGTTTTTCCCTTAAGAACCCATGTGCACAGAACATAAGAAAATTAGTAGCTGACGGCCAGACGCGAAAACCAAGTTTACGCAAAAAACCTGCCATCTTATCGCGCTCTTTTCTGATGGTTTTAACCATGGTCTTATACAGCGCTTTATTTTCATAAACCACTTTTGCCGCCATCAGTGAATATGCATTTACGTTATATGGCAGCAGTGCCTTGCCCAAAAGTTTTATAAGCTGTGCGGCACCTGCGGCATAACCGCAGCGCAGCCCGGCAAGACCATAGGCTTTGGAAAAAGTACGGAAACACATTAAATTGCTGTAGCTGCCTACCAGACTTAATGTGGATCCTGCTATCAGCCACACTTTGCTTAAAGGTCTCATGTCAAGGGGCGGCACATCCTTGCCGTCCGCAAATTCCATATATGCTTCATCAACTATTACGGGACATTGTACGGCACCGATAATTTTTTCGACTACTGGAAGCTCATTATAATTACCGGTCGGGTTATTGGGGTTGCAGATAATCAGCAGATCCGGTCTCTCTTTCCGGCAGAATGCTATAAGTTTGTCCGCGTCCAGAAAACCGTCATCAGATAAGGGATACTGTACTGCAGTGCTGTCAGACATCTGGACATATACCCCATACATGGAAAATGAAGGATATGGTATGGCAATTTTTTTCCCAAAACCGCCGAATACATAGCAGGCCGTCTGCAGAAGTTCACTGGATCCGTTGCCAATCTTGATATTTTCGATATCAAGTTCCAGACCTTCCGCAATAGTTTTACATAGGTTCTCAGCTTTGATTGGCGGATATCTGTTGAAAGGAAAATCCTTAGTAATCTTTTCTATTTTCGCTGCCACTTTCTCAGGCATCGGGAAATTGTTCTCATTGGCATTTACGATAATATCTGCGGCTACATGCTCCACACTATATTCTTCAATGTCTTTGAGACTTTGCCGTGCAACAAAATCCATCGCATCACTTCCCTTCTATGCGCTTGAGGATTGCATTGGCGTGAGCCCTGAGTCCTTCCGCTTCCGCCATGGCTATAACATCCTTTGCCACGGCAATAAGTGCCGGAGCCGTATAGGCGATAATACTCGTTTTTTTCATAAATGTTTCCACGTTCAGCACAGAATAGAATCTTGCCGTACCGCCAGTAGGCAGAATGTGGTTCGTTCCCGCATAATAATCGCCCAGAGGTTCCGGGGAATATGCTCCCATGAAGATTGCCCCCGCGTTTCTTATGTATGGCAACAGACTGAATTGCTCCTTTGTCATGAGTTCCAAATGTTCAGGTGCCGAAATATTCGCCATTTCAATTACCGTTTCCATATCTTTGGCTAAAATAATCTTGCCCTGATTCTTAAGGGATGCAGATGCAATTTCCTTTCTCGGCAGCATATCAAGCTGTGTCTCAATCTCTCTTGCAACGGAATCTGCAACCCGCTCACTGTCTGTCACTAAAATGGCACTAGCAAGGGGATCATGTTCTGCCTGACTTAAAAGATCCGCCGCCAGATATCCAGGATCTGCACTGTTATCCGCAATTATTAAAATTTCACTTGGGCCTGCCAGCATATCTATATCACAGTGTCCGTAAACTGCCTTCTTTGCCAAAGTTACGAAAATATTTCCGGGTCCTGTAATTTTTTCCACCTTCGGCACTACGGATGTTCCGAATGCCAGAGCGGCAACTGCCTGGGCTCCACCCATTTTATATATTTCCGTAACCCCGATAAGTTTTGCCGTTACCAGGACGTATGGGTTTATCTTGCCGTCTTTTCCTGGCGGAACTGCCATTACGATCTTCGGTACTCCGGCAACTTTTGCAGGACATGCATTCATGATTACTGACGACGGATACGCTGCCGTACCGCCCGGCACATAAATACCTACAGAATCCACGGGTGTAATCTTCTGTCCCAGAAGGGCACCATGGTCCCTCTCCGTAATCCAGGTCTTAGGCATTTGCTCCTCATGAAATCTTGTCACATTGGCAATAGCGCGTTTTATAGCCTTCACTACTTCAGGATCTGTCAGCCTTTCAGCCTCTTCAAATTCCTCGTCTTCCACGCGGATATTATCTGCCGTCAGTTCTGCCCCGTCAATGAGTTTTGTATAATAAAATAATTTGTCTCCGTCTTTACGCACGTCGCTTACGATTTTATCCACAACCTGCGCGGCAGTAAGAGGCTCTCCGAACATTTCAGTAACGGCTTCCTGCACGCCCGGGGATAATTCACATTCATCAAAAGCTTTTTTCTTCATTAAAGATGCTATCTCACAAGCATCCATTCCTCTGGCATCAATAATTTGCATTTTCATTCTCCCTTATCCAGTATTGCCCGCAGGTCTTCAGTAAGTTTATGCAGGCGTTCAAATTTCAGCTTAAAGCTTGCACGGTTAGCAATTAACCTCGCCGTAGCTGTAAAAATGGAATCCACTTCCACTAGGTGGTTTTCCTTCAGCGTGCGTCCAGTTTCCACGATATCGACAATCAGTTCACTGAGTCCGACGATGGGTCCTAGTTCGATAGAACCGTTGAGTTTCACGATCTCCGTCTGTATGCCTAGATTGTTGAAATAACCTTTGGCGCAGTTCGGATATTTTGTAGCTACGCGCAGATGTGCATAATCCGTAAGACGTGGCTTCTGCATATGCTCAGGTACCGCCAGCATCAATCGGCATCGGCCGAAGCCCAGATCCAGAAGTTCAACTACATCCTTTTTTTCTTCCAATAATACATCCTTACCGATAATTCCGATATCCGCTGCACCGTATTCAACATATGTAGGTACATCCACGGTCTTTGCTATGATGAAGCGCACTTTGGTTTTATCGTTTGTGATTACCAGCTTACGTGAATCTTCAGTAACATTTTCGGCGCTATAACCTATCTTTGCCAGCATATCCACAGATGTTTTAAATAATTTGCCCTTTGGCAGGGCTATTGTAATATAATTCTCCATAATATCATCCTCATACATAAAAGAGTGTGGCGCAACCGTTCTCATTTAGTGCTTCCAGCGCTTCTTTCTGCCCCATGGCCTCAGCTGCAAGTTTTACGCTGTGCCCTTCTTTGCGTAAATTTGAGGCCGCAGTTATTGCCTTTTTTAAATTACCTTCCTGCCAGGCTACGAATATATCCCAACTCCTGTTTGATACGGCATTACCCTGCCGGGCCAGCGACAGAATCAGTCTTTCAATGCCAATGGCAAATCCCGTTGCCGGACAGCTGACGCCGAATTTATCCATCATCTTGTCATAGCGCCCTCCGCCAGCTGCAGGAAAGCCCATTTCCGGCAAATATACTTCAAAAAGCATACCGGTATAATAATCAAGAGACCTGTTCAGTCCCAGATCAAATCTCAAAAAGTCGGCTGTACCATAAGCCTCAACCAGTTTGTAAATCTGCTTCAGATTATCAAGTGCCTCCAGACATTTTTTACCGGTCACAACTCTACCGACCTTTTCCAATAGTTCGATTCCTCCCTGCAGAAAAAGGAAATCAGAAAACAGCTGTCTTATTTCCGGTTTTATATCCTTCGCGGAGGAAACAATATCTTGTATCTTTACAGCATCATGACAGCGCAGACATTCTTTTATCTGTACTGTTTTTCTGTTGCTGAGCCCTGCTTCTTCTGCCAACCCGTCAATAAATCCTACGTGCCCTAAACTGAAGGAGAAGTTTTCCAGTCCCGCGGCACGAAACGCTTCTGCAGCCAGTACTATAATCTCAGCATCTGCAGCAGCGCCAGATGCACCCAACATCTCTACCCCTGCCTGCTCAAATTCGCATTGGCGTCCTTCCTGAATTTCTTCATACCGGTAAAGGTTTGCCAGATAGCACAGTCTTTTAACCTTTTCCCCGCCCTGCAGTCTGGTTGCCGTAAGCCTCGCTATTGGGGCCGTCATATCATTTCTGAGTACAAGAAGGTGATTGCGGCGGTCAAAAAAGCGAAAATCTCCACTTTTGCCTGCCGCCTCAAAAAGCTCGGCATATTCAAAATCAGGCGTTTTTACTTCGTCGTAACCCCACATATCGAAAACACGTATGATTGCATCTTCAATACGACGGCGCATTTTCATTTCGCCGGGCAGAATATCTTTGGTACCGTAAGGTACCTGATAAGTTTTATTCATCTTTGCCAGGCCCCTTTCTTAAGAGCGGCATTACAGAATTATATCCGTCAGCACCGTAAACCAGACATCTCTTAACCCTGGAAATAGTTGCCGTACTGGCCCCTGTTTTTTCCACGATGGCTTCATAAATACAGCCCGCGTCAAGCATTCGCGCCACTTCCAGCCGCTGCGCCATGGATTTTATTTCACCGACAGTACAAATATCCTCGAAAAAGTTATAGCACTGCTCTTTATCCTTCAGGCTTAGCACAGCTTCCACAAGTTGATCCGTTAATGTATCCCTAAATTTATCAGACATAACATTCCTCCCGTTTCTGCTTTCATTTCGCCGAATTCTTTTATACTTTAACACTTTATCTAGCAAAAGGCAAGCATTTTTTTATTTATTTTTTATTTTTTCGACATTTTGCAATATTTTTATTGACAATTACCGGAAACCATTGTATTATTAACTCACTAACTTAACAGTAGTTTCATCAAGAGTAGTTGAGGGACTGGCCCTATGACGCTACGGCAACCACACGAAAGTGAACGGTGCCAATTCCAACGGAGATAATTCCGGCAGATGAAGTGAGAGCGTACAGCACCCTTCACTAGTCTGTGAAGGGTTTTTTAGTACCAGAGGAAGGACAGATATGATAAAACTTATCAATGTAGAAAAAACTTATTATAGTGACGCCGGGGACATTAATGCTTTAAAACCAACTACCCTTACCATTAATCCTGGTGAGATTTTTGGTGTTATTGGTCTGTCCGGAGCAGGTAAATCCACTTTAGTCCGCTGCATTAATATGCTTGAAAAGCCTACTGGCGGACATGTTTTTGTGGACGGTGCAGAACTTACGGCTATGACCGATAACGAACTGCGGCAGGTAAGGCAGAATATTGGTATGATTTTCCAGCATTTTAATCTTCTTGCTTCCAGGACCGTTTACGATAATATAGCTTTTCCCCTTGAAATCCAGGGCATGAGTAAATCTGAAATCGAAAAACGGGTACGGCCTCTGCTTGAACTCGTTCAGCTTGAAGACCGCGCAAAATATTACCCAAGCCAGCTGTCCGGCGGACAGAAACAGCGGGTAGGCATTGCTAGGGCACTCGCATCTAATCCTAAGGTGCTTCTTTGTGATGAGGCAACATCCGCGCTTGACCCGCAGACCACCAGATCAATTCTGGATCTCTTAAAGGATATCAATAAAAAAATGAACCTTACCATCGTGCTTATAACGCACCAAATGGAAGTGGTCAAAGTTATCTGCGATCGGGTAGCAGTTATCGAAAACGGAGTTATAGTTGAAGAGGGGTCCATTGTTGATATCTTCACCAACCCGCAGCATGCGACCACTAAGGAATTTGCCAGAAGCACTGCCAGCGCTGATCTTATTGAACTCGTCAGAAGCCTCAATCTCAGCAATACATATAAAGAAGGCAGCAAACCCATCGTACGTCTGTCATTTTTCGGCGATTCTGTAAGCGAACCCATCGTTTCTGGTATGGTTAAGCGCTTTGATGTTGATGTCAGCATCATGTACGGCAATACCGAACAGCTCAAGGACACCCCTTACGGCACGCTGATTGTCCAAATCTCAGGCAGCGAAGAAGGCATTAAGAAAGCAATTGAATATCTGCAGGCGCAGAAATTGAAAACGGAGGTAATTGGCTATGAATGCTGATATGATAGATCTTTTAATAAAATCTTTTTTTGAAACCTGTTACATGGTTTTTGCATCTACTGTGCTTGCAACCATCATAGGCATACCCCTTGGCGTAGTCCTTACCGTAACGCGTAAGGATCATATCCTGCCAAATGCCGGCATTAATTCCGTACTCGGAGCCATAGTTAATGCCACCCGGTCAACTCCTTTCATTATATTAATGGTGGCAATCATTCCTCTTACCCGCTTTATCGTAGGATCATCCATCGGTACTACGGCGGCAATCGTGCCCCTCACCATCAGTGCGGCGCCTTTTATTGCCCGTATTATCGAATCTTCTCTGCTTGAGATTGATCACGGTGTAATCGAGGCGGCACAATCTATGGGGGCCCGCCCCCTGCAGATTATCACTAAAGTACTATTACCAGAATCACTTCATTCTATAGTTCTTGGCATCACGCTTGCCATCATAAGCCTGATTGGCTACTCCGCCATGGCAGGGGCCCTTGGCGGCGGCGGGCTCGGTGATCTTGCCATTCGCTACGGTTACCAAAGGTTTCAGATAGATGTCATGATAACAACCGTTATTGTTTTAATCGTCATGGTCCAATGCATGCAGTCTTTTGGCAATATGCTTTCCAAAAAGCTGAATAAAAATAAACTGTGATAATATTAGGAGGTTTAATATAATGAAGAAATTATTTAAAATTTTAGTCATCAGTGCTTTATGTGTACTGGCACTCTCAGGCTGCGGCGGCGAGAAAAAAGAAGAAAAAAAGGCTGACGATAATGCTGCCGTTAAAGTCGGTGTCACCGCAGGTCCTCATGCCGAAATAATGGATAATGTGGCAAAAATTGCCGCCAAGGACGGCCTTAAAGTGCAGGTTGTTGAGTTTTCCGACTTCGTTTCCCCGAATATCGCCCTTTTCCAGAATGAACTTTTTGCCGACAGCATGCAGCACGCTCCTTATTTGAAAGCTACCCTCGCCAAAGAACCTAAATTCGATCTGGTTGAGGTTTTTAAAACCATAAATATGCCAATGGCTATTTATTCCAAAAAGGTAAAAAAAGGCGAATCCATTCCTGACGGCGCCATCATCGGTATCCCGAATGATCCCTCTAATGGGGGCAGAGCGCTGCTCCTTCTTGCTGATAAAGGACTTATTGAAGTTAAAGATAAAAAAGACATTAATACCACGGTAAAAGATATTACTTCCAATCCTCATAATTTCCAGATTAAGGAACTTGATGCGGCAATCATCCCAAACAGCCTTCCTGATCTGACCGTTGCCGTTATTAATGCTAACTACGCCATACCGGCAGGATTAAATCCGACTAATGATTCCCTGATGATAGAAAATCCTGATAATCCTTATGTGAATATTTTCGTAACCAGAAAGGGCAACAAGGATGATCCGCGTATTACCCAGCTGAAAAAGGCTTATCAGTCTGATGAAAACAAGAAATTTATCATAGATCATTTTAAAGGAACTATGATTCCTAGTTGGTAATGATTTTAGTGATAATAAAAAACTGCAGGATTTTAAAATCCTGCAGTTTTTATTTGCAAAGTTATTTATCTGATTTTTCCAGACGCCCAAGCGCCCCGTACAGGAAACTGTCAACGATATTGGTAGCTGCTTCCTCGTTAGTCTGTCCACGGGTATAATCGGTAGGATTAAATACGCACATAACGACACCGAAAAAAAGATTTATTGTGGAAAAATCAACATTATCTTTTTTAAGGACTCCTTTTTCCACATTTTCCTTCAGTAAATTATGTATCAGGGAATATTCACTCATTAGAATCCTATGGTAGCGTAACACTCGCTCCTTGGTTTCTTCAGAAATTATATTATTGTAAAGAGGTACTACCTCTTCCACACCATTTTTGATGTTTACCATGCAACCTTGCCTGGTCCCGACCATTTCAAAACAGATGATCTGCCAAAGATTAGGGTATGTGCGGTAAAACTTAACCATTTCTGTAAAATATGCCTGCAGTTTGTCCCTTAGGTTGTCATGGGCTGCAATGGCCTGTTTTAAGCGTTCCACGAAAGCTATATTTTTATCATTAACCAGCTTATAAAAAAGTCCCTCTTTGCTGCCGAAATATTTATACACGGTTCCTTTACCAACAGCGGCCAAAGATATAATGTCATCTAAGGTAGATTTTTCGTACCCGTTTTTGGAAAACACTTCCTCCGCAGCCAGTAAAATTCGCTGGTCTTTAGGCATTCCGCCATTTGCTTTCAATTCTGACCCTCCTTGTAAAACTACCTTTCAATTAATTATTTATTATATAATTATTATAACTATAATCTAAAACTATTTCCAGTTTTGAAACAGCCTTGAATGATACTTTCTTAAATATTTCTCTATTTATGACGCCATTCTGTCCATCAAAGCTGATACCTGGCTGGGGCTGGTTTAATGCCTCGAATATTAACTATAATAGTATAAAAGGATTTTCAGAAAAATACCTTTTATGCTATTATATATATAGTTATAGGGTAGACCTTTACATTTAAAAGGTTAGTATAAGGTTCTTTTATATTAAGGAGGAGTAATATAATGAGCTTGAAAATTATTACCAAACGTTGCAAGGGCTGCGGCGTATGCGCTGCTTTCTGTCCGAAAAAGGTCCTGGCAGTCAATGAAATCGAAAAGATTGAAGCCGTAGCTGAAGAAAACTGCATTAAATGCGGACAATGCGAACTTCGCTGCCCAGATTACGCTATTTTTGTTGAAAAGTAAAAGGAGTGAACAAAATGTCTAAAATCTTATTACTCCAAGGTAACCAGGCAGTTGTAGAAGGGGCCATTGCCGCAGGATGTAAATTTTTCGGCGGCTACCCCATCACGCCCTCTACCGAGGTAGCTGAACTGTTAGCAGAACGTCTGCCGCTTGTTGGCGGTAAATTTATCCAAATGGAAGATGAGATTGCTTCAATGGGCGCCGTTATCGGTGCGTCTCTGACCGGCAAAAAAGTCATGACCGCAACCAGTGGCCCAGGGTTTTCCCTGAAACAGGAATTTATCGGCTATGCCTGCATGGCTGAAATCCCTCTCGTTATTGTAAACGTACAGCGCGTAGGCCCGTCCACCGGACAGCCTACCTCACCATCCCAAGGTGATGTAATGCAGGCCCGCTGGGGTACTCACGGTGATCACTGGCTGATTGCTTTGACTCCTGCAAGCGTTCCTGAGTGCTTCGAAGTTACAATGCGCGCCTATGCCTTGAGTGAAAAATACCGTGTCCCCGTTATTCTCCTTATGGATGAAGTTATCGGTCATATGCGTGAAAAAATCGAACTGCCGGATAACTATGATAACATTCCGCAGCCGGAACGCAAACTGCCTACCTGTCCTCCGGAAAAATTTAATGCCTATGCCACGGACGAAAGTCTCGTACCACCAATGCCGCCTTTTGGCAGTGGTTACCGCTGGCATGTAACGGGACTTGTCCACGATGAAACAGGGTTCCCGAAAGGTACCGGCACTGCGACCGTTGCTTCAACTGACCGTCAGTACCATAAACTTTATGACAATCTTGATGACATCGTGCAGGTAGAAAATTACAAACTTGACGATGCTGAATATGCCGTCATAGCTTTTGGCGGCGCCGCCCGTACGGCTTATGACTCCATTGACAGAGCACGTGCGGAAGGCCTTAAGGTCGGGCTCCTGCGTCCCATAACAATCTGGCCCTTTGCAGATAAACAGATTAAAGAGCTTGCAAGTAAAGTAAAAGGTATTATGGTCCACGAACTTAACCGTGGGCAATACGTCCTTGAAGTGGAGCGCACTGTTGCCGGTAAGATTCCCGTAGCTTCCTATTGCAAGTATGATAATGAACCGGCTACTCCTGCCCAGCTGCTGGCAGAAATTAAAAAAGCCATGGGGCTGTAAGAGAGGAGAAAAATTATGAGCATGGAACAGATTATTGATAAATATTTCCGCCCGGGCCGCCTTCCTCATATCTGGTGCCCCGGTTGTGGCAACGGTGTAATCACCGGTGCCATTGTTAAAGCCATTGATAAGGTCGGCCTTGATCAAAATGCCGTGGCTGTCATTTCCGGCATAGGCTGCAGCAGCCGTGCTTCCGGTTATCTTGATTTCAACACCGTACATTCCGCACATGGCAGAGCGATACCCGTAGCTACTGGTGTAAAGCTTGCCGATCCGTCCCTTAATGTAGTCGTTATAACAGGTGACGGCGACGCTACCGCTATCGGAGGCAACCACCTTATCCATGCTGCAAGGCGCAATATTGATATGACCGTTGTTTTATATAACAACAGTATTTACGGCATGACTGGCGGACAGTATTCTCCTATGACTCCTTTGGGAAGCAAGGCTACCACTGCGCCTTATGCCACTATAGAACATGATTTTAATGTAACGGAACTGGTAAAGGCTGCCGGGGCTACCTTCGTAGCACGTGCCACTACTTTCCACACCCAGATTTTAATCGATCTTATTGCCAAAGGCATCCAACACAAAGGTTTCAGCTTCATTGAGGCTGTATCCGCGTGTCCCATTTCCTTCGGCCGTCAGAACAAAATGGGCGGACCGGACGCAATGATGATGTGGCAGCGCGATCATGCAGTTCCACTGGCCGCCTGGGAAAAACTTAATGATGAGCAGCGCCAGGGGAAATTTCCTATCGGCATCTTATATGAAGATACCAGCCGTATGGAATATACGGAAGCCTATGATCAGCTTATCGCCAAAGCGCAGGGAGGTAAGAAATAATGAAACAGGAATTACGCTTATCCGGCACCGGCGGACAGGGTTTAATACTTGCCGGTATTATCCTTGCCGAGGCAGCACTTCTTGACGGAAAACTAGCCATCCAGTCCCAATCTTATGGTCCTGAAGCCCGCGGAGGCTCTTCAAAATCAGAGGTAATCATAAGTGACAACGTTATACATTTCAGCAAGGTTACGGAACCTGACCTGCTGCTTGCCATGAGTCAGGAAGCTGCTAATAAATACAGCAACGACTTAAAACCTGACAGTATTCTCGTAACGGACAAACTGTTTGTCACGGAACTGCCTGCGAAACACACAGGTAAAACATACGAACTGCCCATTACCCACAGCGCAAAGGATGTATTGGGTAAATCCCTCTTTGCAAATATTATCGCCCTTGGCGCTTTGGTAAAGATTACCGGCATTGTTTCTGAAGCATCACTGGAAAAAGCCGTCCTGAACCGCGTTCCCAAAGGGACGGAAGATGCTAACAGGCGTGCCCTTCAGGTCGGCAGAGATCTTGTGTGAAATAAACAAAAAAATACCCGTTTACACGGGCATTTAAGCTTTGCGTGACCGGTATCTAATTATTTAATCAGTACATCCCCACATTTGGCCGCTTCGGCGACTGCCTATTATCTTTTTCACGGCAGATAGTCACGCACATCTGCATGTTGCAGATAAAAACAACAACGGCAATAAAACTCTGTGTTTTACAACGCCGTTGTTGTTTATGTCATGATTATAATACTTGAAAATAACTTTTGTAAAGATTTTTTTTCGTATTATATTTTACACTTTTTTAATAAATTCCTCATTTTTATCTTTTTTTGGAAATTTTTCTGCATACCTGTTATGCAATATACAGTTTGGAAACCTTGACAACAGTCAGGGAAAAATTTAAACTACAATCATACGGAGAGTGCATCTGCTGCACAAAAATATATACGAAAGAGGTATAATCATGGCAGAAATGTTGTATGAAGGCAAAGCAAAAAAAGTTTTTGCTACGGAAAATCCCAATGAAGTAGTAATTTACTATAAAGACGATGCAACCGCCTTTAATGGCCTGAAAAAAGGGACCATCATTGATAAAGGCGTTATGAATAACACCATTACCACTTTCTTTTTCGATCTGCTTGCCAGCAACGGCATTCCTCACCATCAGCTGAAAAAATTGAGCGACAGGGAAGTCTTGTGCAAGAAAGTAAGAATTATCCCCCTTGAAGTTATAATCCGCAATATTGCGGCAGGCAGCCTGGCAAAAAAAATGGGCGTTGAAGAAGGCCTTCCGCTTAAAAAACCCATCATTGAATTATGCTATAAAAATGATGAACTCGGTGATCCCATGGTTAACGATGATTATGCGGAGGCTTTCGGTATCGCTACCGATGAGCAGGTCACAGAAATTAAATCAATGGCATTAAAAATTAATGATGTTCTGAAAAAATTTCTGGCAGACCGCAAGGTCCGTCTTATAGATTTCAAGCTGGAGTTTGGCGTTGATGCGGACGGCAAGGTTATTCTCGCTGATGAAATCACTCCCGATACCGCAAGGCTGTGGGATGCAGATACTAATGAAAAACTAGACAAAGACCGTTTTCGCCGTGACCTTGGCAATGTGGAGGAAGCCTACCAGGAAATTATCCGCCGCCTGACTAAATAAAAAATTACAGGACCGTTTCAAAGCAAACTGAACCGGTCCTGTTTTTTTATACCTTATTTTACTGTAATAAGTTCGTATTTCCTTGTCCCCATACCAAGTTTTTCCGCATGTTCCAGACAGATTCTCCAATCAGACGAGTCGGGCGAGATATTGTGGAAATGGTCATGTCCTTTACAATCTTCCGGATTTTTTGCAAGATGTTCTCCCAAAACAGAATTTTCCACTGGAGGTGCCGCATTTACCAAATCTGCACAGGCCTGATCAAGTGCCACGGGATCAAATGAGGCAAGCATGCCTATATTGTTTACCACTGGCGCGTCGCTTTGCGCATGGCAGTCACAGTATGGAGAAACATCCACGATAAGGCTGATATGGAATGCCGGACGGTCATGCAAAATGGCCCAGGCATACTCAGCCATACGTTTATTCAGGTTTTCAGCACTGGCATCTAGGATGGAATGGATGGCATCTGCAGGACACAGTCCCAGACATCTGCCGCAACCAACGCACTTATTGACATCAATACTTGACTTACCATTGACCACCGATGGTGCATCATGCGCACAAATTTTTACGCACCTGCCGCAACCGATACATTTTTCCTGGGATACGCGCGGTTTGCCGTCGTTATGCATCTCCATTTTCCCTGCACGGGATCCGCCCCCCATACCGATATTTTTTAGCGCACCACCGAAACCCGCCATTTCATGACCTTTAAAGTGGGTCAGGGAAATAACTATGTCAGCATCCATCAGCGCTCGACCGATTTTAGCTTCTTTTACCAGTTCACCTCCGGGAACATCCACATATGCTTCATCTGTTCCTTTCAGCCCGTCCGCAATAATTACATGGCAGTCTGTAGTAAAAGGATTAAACCCGTTTACGTAGGCAGTATCAATATGCTCCAGTGCATGTTTGCGTCCGCCCACATAAAGAGTATTACAGTCAGTTAAAAAAGGACGACCGCCAAGTTCCTTTACCGTGTCCACTACGGCCTTTGCATAATTAGGACGCAGGTAGGAAACATTCCCCGGCTCACCAAAATGCATTTTGATGGCTACAAACTGGTTCTTAAAATCAATATTCCCAATGCCTGCTTTTTTTATAAGTTTCTGAAGTTTCTGAGGCATGCTAGCTCCCCAGGCAGACGTACGGAAATCAGTAAAATATACTTTTGCTTTTTCCATATTTCGAGCACCTCCTGAATTTTAAATCACCTTTCCCTTTTAATTTTATTTTAACACTTGAAACGGAATTTTAGTCAAGGTTTTTTTATTAGGCAATACAATTATATGGGAATTTGACTGAAAGATGCTGTTGGAGTATTCTTATAGTTGGTATACACCATATTCCAATACTGATTTCAGGAGGACTAAATGCAGCCAGCTGAAATTAAAAAATTTATAGAAACCCGTTATAAAAAAAGTTATTTCACTCAATCCTGCGGTATACAGATTATAGATATAAATTGCGGCAAAGCCAGTGTCGGACTTGACCTCAAACTTACGAAGCATACCAATCTCCACGGCACGATGCACGGCGGACTTGTTATGACTCTCATAGATAATGCTACTGGCATTACAGGCGCCAGCATTGGTAAAAGCGTGGTAACACTTTCCGCTACAATTGATTTCATCAAAGGGGCAAAGCCTGGGGAATTTGTATTGGCAACTGCAGAAATCCGCAGTATAGAAGACAGTATTATAAATATGGTAACCAATTTATATAATAGGGATACTAAGACTATCTTTGCTACTGGTATGAGCTGTATGTTCATTGTTGATAAATTACCCGGCATTCCCGAAAAATGGTAAAATTATATTTGCATAAAAAATAAAATAAAAGGCGAAAATATCTTTAAGGAAGTGGTTTCTTAAATGGCTCTCTTGTCTTTATGCCTGCTTCTGATAGCAATTTTCCTAGGATTTTTCCGACATATGAATACAGGCCTCGTTGCCATTGCATTTGCATTAGTACTGGGGCACTTAGCTGGTGTTCAGGACCTGGAAATAATACGCGGTTTTAATTCATCACTTTTTATTATGTTGCTTGGCGTTTCCTATCTGTTCAGCCTGGCACAAATTAATGGTACCCTTGATCTTCTGGCAAAGAAAGTTGTAGCTCTTGCTGGCCAGAGAACATATCTCGTACCCATTATAATTTATGTTTTTTCTACAATCCTATCAGCTCTTGGGCCAGGAACAGTTCCCACTATGGCAATCATGATGGTTTTTTCCATGGCCCTTGCCTCCGAGATGGGTATACAGCCTGCAATGCTTTCAGCGCTTACTGTACTGGGCGCTTCTGGCGGTGGTGTTTCACCCCTCGCGGCCACTGGAATTATCGGTATAAACCTTTGTGCAGAATTCGGCCTCACTGGCATTGAAAGCCAGTTTCTGGCAAATGGAGTTTTATCATCAACGGCTTATGCAATTGTTGTCTATTTCCTTTTAGGTGGTTATAAACTTCATGCGGATCCTAATGTGGGCCACGAAAAAATATCTGGATTTAACGCTAAACAAAAAGCTACCCTAGCAGGAATTGTTGTAATGGTATTTCTAGTCATGGTTCTTCACATTAATGTAGGTCTTGTAGGGTTTGCTATTGCGGCGGTACTATCATTCTTCCACGTTTCTGATGAAGGCGAAGCCTTGAAGCGCATTCCCTGGGGCACGCTCCTTCTTATTACAGGTGTCGGCGTACTCATGCACCTTATTATTGATCTTGGCGGCATAAAAATGCTTAGTGCCGCACTCGCAAGCGTAATGACAGAGAATACGGCGGTTTCCATTATGACCATCTGTTCTGGTGTAATGAGCTGGTTCAGTTCCACATCAGGTGTTGTCATGCCAACACTTATTCCCACAATTCCTGAAATCGTGGCAGAAGTCGGAGGCAACAATACCATGCCCCTCGAGATGGCAACAGCTATCACCATGGTATCAAATACAGCAGGAATAAGCCCCCTTTCTACAGGTGGTGCACTTGCCCTTGCGGCTTATTCTTCGGCGGCAGGCACAACATATCAGGAACAACATCGTCTTTTTGTGAAAATGTTCCTTATTTCAGCCCTTGGTGTGACTTATCTCAGCATACTTGCTTATTTCGGTCTTTACCACTGGCTGCTTTAAAATAATTGCGGTCCTTTCAGAAGGCAGCCGTTTTTTTATTTTCTCTAGCCTGTAAATGCCCGTAAAAGCGCTTTTTACTTGTAATTTTCACAATATTATGATACCCTATAATCAAAGTATGTCACCATTGTAAGCGCTGTGTTAAAGCAATGTAAAATTTACTGACATCGATAAAACTCATCCCTAAGATAAGATGGCAAATTTTACAGACAGCTTACAATATGACTGAAATTTAAAGAGGGGTTATTTTAATTTCAAGGAGGTTTTATCAATGTCAAAGAAAACTAGTTTATGGGCATTGTTACTGGTTCTCCTGGTAACCATGCTTATGGCCGGTTGCGGCGGTGGTGGCGGCGAGAAGAAGGAAGCTGCCAAAGAACCTGCCAAGACCGAAGCAAAAGCTGATGCCAAAGGCGGTGATTCTAAAAAACTCATCGTTTACACTTCCATGAAGGAATCCCTAATTAAGGGTATCGTAGAAGGTTTTAAAGCAAAGAATCCTGGTATTGATGTTGACTATCAGAGCGCCGGTGCAGGCAAACTGATGGCTAAAATTGCCGCAGAACGCCAGAGCGGCAAAATTTTGGCCGACATCATCTGGACTAGTGAAGTGCCCGACTTCTACAAGATGAAATCCGAAGGTATTCTCGAAGTTTATAAGAGCCCAGTACTTTCCGAAATCGTTAACCCGTTCCCAGATTATGATGGTTCTTTCCACGCAGCGCGTCTTGGTACCCTCGGTATTATCGTTAATACCGATAAAATTAAAGAACTGCCAACCCAGTGGTCGGACCTGTTGAAGCCCGAATATAAAAACGGCTTCGGCGTAGCTGATCCCGCTCTGTCCGGCACCGCTTACATGAGCATCGCCCTGCTGGAAAAACAGTTCGGCTGGGAATTCTTTGAAAAGATTAAAGCTAACGGCGGCAGAATCGGTAAGGGTTCCGGTCAGGTTATCGACGATACTGCATCAGGAGAGCTCTGCTCCTCCCTTGCCGTTGACTATATTACAAATGATAAGATTAAAAAAGGTGCCCATATTAAGATGTCCTATCCGCCCGAACTCCTTGTAGTTCCGAGTCCAGTAGCTATCTTCAAAGGTACTGCCAAACTTGATGCAGCCAAGAAATTCGTTGACTACTTGCTTGGCAAAGAAGCTCAGGCCAAGATCGCTTTGGAAGGCACCATCCCCGTTCGTGAGGACGTAGAAATTCCAAAAGAGTTCCAGCTCCCTGCTCCGAAAGCAGCTCTGGAAAAATCCATCAAGATTAACTATCTTGAGGTTGTGGACAGCAAAGAAGCCATCGTTAAGAAATTCTCCGAGATTATGCAGACCAAGAAATAATCTGTCGACAGGTATTACTTTAAGCTGTTAGCAATACATGCTTACAAAATGGCAGAACAGAAAACCTGTTCTGCCATTTTTGCAATAACAGCTTTCAGGAGGTTATTTATGGAAAATATCATCACGATTGAAGGCGTAGCCAAAAGTTATGCTGACCATCATGTTCTGCAGAACCTTGACTTGGGTATTCAAAAAGGCGAGTGTTTCACCCTTTTGGGTCCTTCCGGATGCGGTAAGACTACCCTTATCCGCCTGCTGGCAGGACATGAAGTGCCGGAAGCCGGTAAAATATGCATTGATAATACCGTTGTTACCGACAGCTCCAGCGGTGAATATATTCCTCCCGAACGCCGCGGTCTGGGTATTGTTTTCCAGGATTATGCCGTATGGCCACACATGACGGTTTACGAAAACATCGCTTACCCTTTAAAAATGGAAAAGCGTCCCAAAGAAGAAATTAATAAGCTCGTTATGAGGATGATTGAAGTGGTGGGCATGAAAGGACTCGACAAACGTCTTCCGTCTGAACTTTCAGGTGGGCAGCAGCAGCGTGTTGCCCTGGCCCGTGCCCTGGTAGCCGACCCTTCCGTAATGCTGCTTGATGAACCGCTTTCAAATCTTGATGCAAATCTGCGCGAAGAAATGCGTTTTGAAATTAAAGCACTGCAACGGGAATTTGGCATTACCGTCCTTTATGTGACCCATGACCAGGAAGTTGCCCTTGCCATCTCGGACAGAATAGCCATTATGGATGACAAAGGCTATATCCGCCAGATTGGTACTCCTTATGAAATTTTTGAACAGCCTAAGGATCTGTTTATTTTTAAATTCATGGGTATTGCCAATTTCCTTCATATTCGGAAGGAGCAGGGGAAATACTTCGTAGGCACTGGCACTCAGCAGCTTCCATGGGATGGTCCTTCGGGCACAGCAGAAAACTGGGTAGTGGGCTTCCGCCCATCAGATGCTCAGATAAGCCGCAGTGGTCCTGGCCTTAAAGGCATTATCAAACGTGCCAATTTCCTCGGCGATACCATGGACTATATGATTGAAATAGACGGTGAAAACATGCGCACCGAACTTGAAACGCAACAGGCCATTAATGAGAACCTCATGTTCACGGAAGGTGAGGAATGTTATATAAGCTTCCGCAACCTGCTCTGGTTTGATGCCGCACAGCTGAAGGAGGTGGAAAGCATATGAGCTCTGGCACTATTAAAAAAGACAGCGGCTTTGGCGTAGCCCAGCTTATTCTTCTCATCTCTATCGCGGTACTGGTTATTTTCGTAGCCTGGCCGGTAATCCTCATTTTGTTCAATGCCTTCTTTGTTAACGGTGAATTCAACAGCCTTGATTTCTACAGGGTGCTGACGGATTCTGAAACTTTTAAAGCGCTTACAAACTCGGTTTTGATTGCCAGTATGACTACCATTGGCAGTACCATAGTCGGCACATTCTTTGCCTGGCTGGTTACAAGAACAGACCTGCCGTACAAAACATTTATGAAGAGCCTGTTCCTCGTACCTTTCATGCTACCATCATTTATCGGTGCCTTGGCCTGGAAGATGCTGCTTTCACCATATTCCGGTTATATCAACCGCTTCTTCATGGATACTTTCGGTTTGACGGAACCAGTCTTTAACATCTATAGCTATGTAGGCATCAGCGCGGTTGAGGTAATGTACCTCTTTCCCTTCGTCTTTATTCAGGTTTGCGGTGCTCTGGAACGTATGGACCCGACTCTTGAGGAATCTGCGCGTATTTCAGGAGCCGGTCTTCTGACTATTACAAGAAAAATTACAATTCCCCTAGTACTTCCGTCCATTATGTCCGGTGCACTCCTTATAATGCTTTATTCCATGGCACATTTTGGTACAGTTGCGGTTTTAGGTATTGAACAGGGTATTTATAATATCCCGACCCTTATCTACGAAAAGATCCACCAGAGTGCCGGCAGTTTTGAATCCATTCGTACGGGTACGGTACTTTCCACGGTACTTATCGTTTCCGCCGCTATAATTATCTGGGGGCAGCAGAAAATACTGAGCCGCGGCCATTACCAGATCATCGGCGGCAAGAGTTTCCGTCCTATGGAACTTAAACTGCGCGGTCTGCGCTACCCGCTCCTTATTTTCTGCCTGGCATATATCGGTTTTACCATTGTGCTTCCGACAATAGTTATTTTCCTTGTCGGCGGCGTTGCCACATACGGCTTGCCGCTCACTTGGGAAAACCTTTCTTTGAATAATTATAAATACGTTCTTTTCGAATATGAGGTAACTAAAGACGCCATCTTTAACAGTGTAACCTTAGGTCTTGCGGCAGCACTTATCACAATGTTTGCCGGCGTTATGATTTCCTACGTAATTGTAAAGATGAAGGTTAGAGGCAAAGGCATCCTGGAATTTCTCGGCATGCTTCCCTTCTCCGTACCAGGCTCCGTTATCGCCCTTGGTGTAATTCTTGCCTGGAGCGGTCAATTCGGTATCAATATTTACAATACGATCTGGATCATTCTCGTATCCTACATAGCGCGCTATATGGCTTTTTCACTAAAGGCAAACTCGGCAGCTTTAGAACAGGTGCATGACTCCTTAATGGAAGCATCCCGCTCCTGCGGTGCAACCATGTGGCAGTCCTTAAAGGATATCGTTGTCCCCTTGGTACGCCCAGGCATGATTTCCGCCTTTTTCCTTATCTTCCTGCCAGCCCTGCGCGAACTGACTGTTTCCATTATGCTGTATGCTCCTACTACAAGGACCATCGGTGTTGCCATATACACTCTTAATGAAGACGGCGAAACAGTTATGTCCACTGCCCTTGCAGGCGTGGCACTTGTTATAATCGTTGTAGGCCAGAGCCTCATCAATCATTTTACCAAGAAGGCAGGTGAATAATCGTCATGTCATACATTCGTTTAATAAATGTTACCAAACAGTTTGGCGATGTTACTGCCGTAAATAATTTAAACCTTGAAGTAGGCAAAGGCGAATGCTTTTCCATGCTCGGACCATCCGGCTGCGGCAAAACCACTACGCTGCGCATGGTAGCAGGCTTCGAGGATTTGACGGACGGCGAAGTATGGGTAGGTGACAAGCTTCTCTCATCACCTAAAAAACACCATTATACCCCTCCTGAAAACCGTAACTTTGGCATGGTTTTCCAGGCTTTCGCCGTATGGCCCCATATGTCCGTTTACGAAAACGTTGCCTTTCCGCTGCGCCTCCGCGGCCTGTCGAAAACAGAAATTGATCAGCGCACCAAAGATGCTCTGACAGCTACTAATCTTTTAAAAGCAGCTGACGGCAGTCCGGCCGATCTTTCCGGCGGCGGCAAGCAACGTGTTGCCCTGGCCCGCGCCCTGGCAATAAATCCTGACGTAATGCTTCTTGATGAGCCACTCTCCAGTCTTGATCCGCACCTGCGTGAGGAAATGCGTTTTGAAATTAAGGACCTGCAAAAGAAATACGGTTTTTCCATTATTTACGTAACTCATGACCAAGCTGAAGCTATGGCCCTTTCCGACCGCATTCTGGTCATGAAGCTTGGCGTAGTGCAGCAGATTGATAGTCCGCTTGATGTTTATAACAACCCGGCCAATAAGTTCGTCTTCAGCTTCATCGGCGTTTCAAGCTTTACTGATGTTGTCTGGAGTGACGGTAAGGCATTTATTAAAGGCTCGGAACATCCTCTGCCGGCCGGTATTAAAATTCCTGACAGGATGAAAGGTGAAGCTGTTTTCAGCTTAGCCAGCCGTCCTAAGGAAATAAAATTCACCAGTGCGGATGATCCTGCCGGAGTTCACGGAACGGTACTCCGTAAGGCTTTCCTCGGAGAAATTGTCGATTATCTGATAAAAATAGGGGATCAGGAAGTCCGTGTACAAATAGGTCGCAGGGATCCAGGTCCCGAAACTGGAGAAAACTGCTATCTCTGCTTTAAACGACCTTTCTGGTACAAAGCCGACGAATAATTGGACAGCAAAAGCATCCCGTTACAAAAAAGTAACGGGATGCTTTTTATTTTTCTTTATTTATTATCTATTTTTATCTATTTTTTTTGAACTTTTGTCGGACGGCTCAGCATTTGCTATTTCCGCCCAGTCGCGCAACATATTGGCGCATGCTGCAGCATAATTTCCTGCGCTGCCAAACCCTGCGGCATCCTGATTATAGAGTGTCAGCAGCTGGATATCGTCATAATAGATATCGGCGGTGTTACCATGATCATAAACCACGAAATGATTGGGATTTATTTTCCCGCGCTGGCGCGCGACCCATAAGGACCCTGCAAGCATATAGGCCCTGTACCTGGCTTTAGTATTGCCGATGCTGTGGCTGATATTAAAAGTCCAGTCCCCTTCTTTTACCGTTGCAGTTTTTTCATCTTCAGTAACCGATACTCTAGGGTATATGTTCAGCTTATCGGTGAGCTTGGTCACATTCCTGACACGCGCCTCAGGTTCCGGATGACTGGAAAATACTCCGTACCCGGGATTCCCCTGTTGTGCTGACAAATCTTCCAGCTTATAGACGGCTATCAGCATGCTGTAAGGATTATAGCCTGCATTCAGTGAATTATAAAATCCCTCCTTATCCGCAGCACGTTCATCCGCCCTGGAATAACCTGCCATAAGCGCCTGCTGGGCTACGGAAACAAGCCCCATGGCCTCTCCTTGTGTGGCAGCAATAAGAAGAAGCGTTGTCCACAGCTGCTTTTCTATCTGGTGCACCGTATGTTTTTTCACAACGTGCCCGACTTCATGTCCTAAAACTCCTGCAAGTTCCATATCGCTAGGCATGTAGTCAAGAAGTCCTTTGAACACATAAACAAACCCGCCCGGACACGCCATTGCGTTGACCTCATTGCTGTTTAAAACCGTAAAAGAGTAGTCAAGATCCTGCCTGCCGCATACCTTGACAATGCTCTGACCTATACGATTAACACGTGCCTGCATGGCGGAATCCTGCACAATGCCGTACTGGGCTTCCAGCTGCTTACCTGTTTCGCGCCCCATGGAAATTTCCTGATCCTTACTGATCATTCCTGCTTCCGCAGGCGGAGCAATTCCCACCGCCAGACAGAAACAGCATATTATTGCAAGAAAAAGTTTTTTCATAATTAATCTCCTTAAATGGCTCCCTGATCACGGAGCTTTTCTATTTCTTCCCCGCTATAGCCCAATTCACTCAAAATTTCAGGTGTGTGCTCACCAAGTTTCGGTGCTCGCCGCGAAATTTTACATTCCATACGGGAAAATTTAACCGGTGCCTTTAGATATTTTATCACACCAAGATCGCTTTTCTCTTCAGCCTTCAGTCCCGCCTTATCTGTAAGACTGCTCTCAAGGGCTTCCTTTATCGTACATACGGGCGTTACGCAGAATTCTTCATTTCCAATAAGGTCAAGCCATTCAGCCAGAGTCTTTTCTCCTATTTTTTCCGCTATTTTTTTCTTAATTTCATCTGTATTCGCAAAATCGAACTGTCGGGGAATAAGGTCTTTTAATTCCAGCAGAGTGCACATTTTTTCCCAGAATTTTGGCTCTATAGTGCCAATGGTTAAATAGCGCCCGTCTCTGGTCCGGTAAATATCATAGTAGTGGCTGGCACGGCCAAATCCCTTGGTACCCGTTTCCATGCAACCCCAAAAACCGCTTGCTTCCGTAACCTGCATGCTGAGTGCAGAAGAATAAAGGCTTACATCAAGATACTGTCCCTCTCCTGTCTTTTCACGAAAAAGCAGTGCCATCATTATGGCGCTTAAGGCATGCAGCGAACTGCCAAGAGCGGAAACCTGCACAGTAGGCACACAAGCTGCTCCCGTATCATCAAGAAAGTTCAGTCCTGCAAGCCCCACTACATTAAGATCATGGGCTGGTTTGTGGCTTTCCTGCCCGAACCCAGTTATGGAGCAGTAGATTATCTTCGGATTTACTTTCCGTACGGCTGCGTAATCAAGACCGTACCCTGCTAAATATCCGGGGCGGAACCCTTCAAGGAAAATGTCGGTATCCTTTAAGAGCCGCAGCAGCGCATTACGCCCGTCTGGCTTTTTTATGTCGACTGCGAAACCACGCTTGTTACGGTTCATCATAAGATGCCAGTAACTCATTCCCTTTATTTTTTCAGGGAAAAATTTGCGTGTAGCGTCACCATTTAAATCTTCCACCTTTATTACATCAGCTCCGTAATCGCCAAGCAGCATACCACAGTACTGCCCCGGCAGCCATTTAGAAAAATCTGTTACTTTAATTCCCTGCAAAGCCTGCATTTTTCCACTCCAATCGTCAGGATAATATAATTATTCTACAAAAAAGAGGGTTTACCTGCATTTATTTCTTGCGCCAAATCACGGCAATGCGTATAATTATAGTATGAAGGAAAATATACTCTACTGTTCACATGAACGGGATAAGACATGAAACTACAGAAACTCACTGCATCGGCCGTCCTGATATCAATCGGGATCTTAAGTACCCATTTAATATATATACCTATCGGCGCGTCAAAATGCTTTCCCGTCCAACATACAATTAATGTACTTGCAGCAGTTCTTCTAGGACCATGGCATGGCGTTGCCATTGCTTTTTCCATATCCTGGATTCGCAATCTGATGGGCACAGGATCAATTTTAGCTTTTCCGGGCAGCATGGTCGGAGCATTTCTTGCAGGAGTTGCCTATCGGCAAATGAATATCATTCTTGCCGCAATGGCAGGTGAAATAATCGGTACTGGTTTCTTTGGCGGCTTGATTGCCTGGGTTCTTGCTTCCAGCCTCCTGCAAAGTAATCTAACGGCCTGGTTTTTCATTCCGCCATTTTTAATAAGCACCATTGGCGGTAGTATTATGGCAGGACTTCTGCTTAAAAGCCGCCTGCTGCAACAAGTTCTTATCGGCAGGATTAAATAATATGACTTTTGACGAAATTATAAATTATATTTTATACGGCATCAGCGGTTTCTGTTTCGGTATTTTTGCATCGCGCTACAGTGTTTTTGCCGCATCAAAAATTGCCTCCGTGTGGGAAAGAGAGGGAGCAGCAGGATTTCTTTCCTGCATACCGCAGCTGCTTTTCCTTGTCGTCGCTTTTTTCCTTTTTCCTGTCTGGTTTATTGCTAAAACGACCACTGGCGGCTTTATCTACTATGCAATACTGATTTACTTTTTTTCCAAAGGCTACAATAAATATATTAAGAAGGGGTAAAATATCATGCCTAAATTACATTCCCATCTATATAATCTTTCGCTGCCTGGAGAAGATATGGAAAAGTATATCCAGCCCATGGCTGATACTTTTAAAATTTTAAGCGATCCTACCCGTATCCGTATTCTTTCCCTTCTGGCACGCGGAGAACTTTGTGTCGGCTGTATCGCGAGCACGCTTGAGATGACCCATTCGGCAATTTCCCATCAGCTGCGCCTGCTCAGGGCAGCCAACCTGGTTAAATTCGTCAAAGAAGGTAAGGAAGTTGTCTATTCCTTAGACGATGATCATGTCCTGCTTCTTTTTGACCAGACCCTGGACCACGTAAAACACAAAATTTAAATAAAGTCCAAATTATTCTGAAAATAAAAATGGTGCAGATTAATTTCTGCACCATTTTTATTTATCAATATTTATCTTGCTTTCAGCCATTCCCTGATTATTTCGTTTTTATCTACGGCTGTCCAGCTTAGATCATCCACAGGGACCCGCACGTCACCGATAAGTTCCCTTCTACCGTCATTATAAGGGTAATTCTTGACATGCCACATATAATTATATCCGTTTTCGTTTAAAAGCTTTTCACTGTCATCACTCATAAGGTAATCCAGAAATTCTTCAGCTTGGGCAATATTATTGCTGCCTGCCATAACGGCAGCTCCTGTCAGCAGATTTCTGTTGGCATCTTTTATGACCGTTGCAAAAAGATGCCTGTGCTTGCCTTCTAGGATCAGGGCATAATCCAGCGGCACCACGGCCACGGTTTTATCTCCTCTGTAGACCATATCCACCGCATCAACTATTGCAGGTGTATATACCACCTGTTGTTTATTAAGTTTAGCGGCAAAAGACAAAGCCTCTTCGCGACCGCGCATCTGCCATATGGAGGTGAGCATGCCATAGCTTACGCCGCCCTGGGCCGGATCAGGCATTACTATTTCTCCTTTTAACACCGGCTGCAGGAGTTCATCCCATGTATCCGGCGCATAGATGCTGAAATAATCAAGATTGTCCTTATTGCTTATGAGTGCGATATAGCGCAGGTAAAGACTGGTCCAGAATCCCTGTTTATTCCGCAGTTCCGCCGGCACTTTGTAGGCTTCCCTGGCAAGATATGGGTATAATAGTTCCTGTCTGGTGGCCAGATAGTACTCTTCTGCCGTACCGCCCAGCCAGCAGTCAAATTTGTTTTGTCTGAGAAAATCCATTCTTTCGCTAAAGGTTCCTGACGGCAAATATTGAATATTTACCTCCGTACCGCTTTTTGCGGCGAATCCTTCTGCCAAAAGTGTCGTTATATTTTCTCCAAGACTGCTGCATAAGCTGATTTCTTTTTTCTCTGCAGCCTCAGCCTGTTGTTCCTTCTGTCCGTACTGTCTGGTACAGCCGCTGCAGATAAGCGTCAGCGCTACCAGCACTAATATCAGTTTGCGCATTACTGTCTGCCTTTCTTTCATTACTTTATTATTATAACACGAAAAACAGGAAACGCTATTTTAAAAAACAAGGATAGAGCGGAAAGCAGAGTGAATTTTTCCTAAATGCTCCTTTATCCCCTTCTTATAGTGTATAATTATTTCAGGAAGGGGTAAGCATCCCGATATTCAAATGCCCTTAATTTCATTAAATTTTAAAGGAGCTTTTATGCGTTTCTTACATACTGCAGACTGGCATTTAGGACGTATTTTCCACGGTCTCCATTTAACGAACGACCAAGCATATGTCCTTGATGCCCTGGTTTCCCTGGCAAAAGATGCCAAAACTGACGCCATACTTATCTCAGGTGATGTTTATGACCGCGGAGTGCCGCCGACGGAAGCGGTAAATCTGCTGAACGAAATTTTGTCACGCCTTATTTATGAAGCAGGACAGAACGTCATCCTTATTGCCGGCAACCACGACAGCGGCCCCAGACTGGGCTTTGCCCAAAATCTTCTGGCCCAGCATAAACTTTTTATTACAGGGCCACTCATGGAAAATACAGCTCCGATAGTCTTAGAAGATACATACGGGCCAGTTTATTTTGCTCCCCTTACTTATGCCGAACCCTACGGTGCAAGTGAAATTTTAAGCTGCCAGCTGAAAAATCACGAAGAAGTTATTAAAGAGCAGGTAAGGCAGCAGTTGGAACAGATTCCGCAGGAGGCACGCAAAGTAGCTTTGGCTCATGTCTTCCTCAGCGGAGCTGAGGATAGTCCCGACAGTGAACGGCCTCTTTCAATAGGTGGCGCATCAACTGTGCCCCCTGAGTGTTTTCTGCCTTTTAATTATGCTGCCCTAGGTCACCTGCATGCCTGCCAAGGAAAAGGTAAAATACGTTACAGCGGATCCTTAATGAAATATTCATTTAACGAAGCATCCCAAAAAAAAGGTGTTCACATTATTGATCTTAACGGGGATGGCAATATAAATGCAGAAACCGTATATCTTAACCCCCGCCGTGATCTTACCTGTCTCACGGGCAGCTTTGATGATTTATGCAAAATTCCCAAAACGGAATATGCTGGAAATTACCTGCAGATTGTCTTAACCGATGAACAGCCAGTCCTTGACGCCAAAAACCGGCTGGAAAAGATATATCCGTATATACTGCACCTGCAATATCAAAGACTCCAGCAGTCGACAGATACTGTAACTGCAGTCAATCATACGCAGCGCAGTCCGGAAGATCTTTTTGAAGACTTTTTTAAGAAGATGAAAAACAGGCCTTTAAATGAATCTGAAAAGCAACTGCTTTTTGAAGCCATAAAAAATGCGGAAAGAGAGGCTGAATGATGAAACCTCTTAAACTTACAATGCGCGCTTTTGGCCCTTACGCTGATGAGCAGACCATTGATTTTTCCCTGCTTGGCAGCAGTAACTTTTTCCTGATTCACGGCCCAACGGGAGCCGGCAAAACTTCTATCCTGGATGCCATCTCGTTTGCCCTTTATGGCTCCGCCAGCGGCGATTTACGTGACGGGAAAAATCTCCGGAGCGACTATGCTACTCCGGACTGCAGGACGGAAGTTGATTTCACTTTCAAAAACGGGGATATAACTTATAATATTCTACGCAGCCCGGAGCAGGAAGTAGCCAGAAAACGCGGTGAAGGGACACGTATCCTGCCGTCAGGCGCCAGACTTTCATGTACTGATGAAAACGGCAGAACTAAAGTCCTTGCCGAGAAAACGGAAGATGTAACCCGTGCAGTTATTGAAATAATTGGTTTTAAAAGCGAACAGTTCCGTCAGATTGTGCTTCTGCCTCAAGGAGAATTCCGCCGTTTCCTCATTGCAGAATCCAAAGACCGCAAAGCAATCCTCGAAACAATTTTTAAGACCCAATTATACAGTGACATTGAAAATTTCCTTAAGGAACATAGTAAACAGCTCAAAAATGAATATGAAAGCTGCGAAAAGCAGAGGCGGCAGCTTTTGGAAACATCGGACTGTGAAGATGCTGAAATCCTTGATAATAAAATTACCGCCTTGTCTGATCAAATTATAAAAGCCGAACAGCAGGCTGCCCAGCAAAGCCTGGAGCTCGAAAAAAACCGTTTTGAAATAGCACAGGCACAGCGCGTAGCAGATGCCTTTGATGAATACGAAAATGCCGAAACTGAATTAAAAAGACTGCGCGGAATGCGGGAAGATGTGGCACAGTGGAAGCAGGACATTACTTCTGCAGAACATGCATCCTCACTGGAAGGAATGTACAATATGGCGCTTGCAGCCCACGAGGCAAAAATAGCCGCCAATAAAGCTGTCACGGCAGCCAAGGAAAACTTGACGTCTGGCAGACAAGACATGTCGGAACTAGGTGCTGAATTAAAAAAAGAACTAGAGGACTTTGACGGCTCCGAAGATATAAAGGACATTTTAAATAACTTAAGGCAGAAAATTATAGATCTGGCAGCCAAAAACGAAAGTATGAAAAGTATAAGCAATCATATTATTGACCTGGCCCAAAACCTCAAAGAAGGGCTGCCTTGTCCGGTATGCGGCAGTATTCATCATCCCAGCCCCGCAAATCTCACGGCTCAGGAAAAAGATGCTTTAAACCGGCAAACTGCCGGTTTAAAAAGCAAACTGTCCCGCCTACAGAAACTGTATGATCAATATCAGGAAAAAGCCCTGGAACTTACAAAGTTGGAGACCGCAGTGAAATCAGCAGAAGAACATGGAGAAGGGGCGGAAAAATCATTTAACGATGCAGCAGTAAAATTTAAAGAAAACCTGACCGTTTCGGTTTTCCAGGGAGACCAAAACGCTTTTCTTTCGGCCAAGACCCATATATGTGAAAAGAAAGCTCTGCAGGAAAAACTCAATCAATACAACGGACACCTTAAAGCTGCAAAAACAATTCTGGACCGGGCTGCAGATAATATTAAAAATTACGAACGGCCGAACCTTAAAGCTTTACAGGATGCAGCAGGAGAGAAGGAAGACCTTTTTTCCAAGCTAGCTGCAGAAACCGGCAGAAAAAAAGAGCAGAAAGAAAACCTGGAACATGTGCTTAAGCGCCTAAACGACATTGAAGAAAAAATCTCTATCCTTGACGAAACTTATAAGACCGCCGTGAGTCTTTCTGAAACTGCAGGCGGCGGCAATCCCGCCAATCTTACCTTTTCCAGTTTTGTGCTCCAGGCTATATTAGATGATATTCTAAGTGCAGCTAACGAACGCTTAAAAGAAATGAGCCGCGGACGCTACAGTCTCTCCCGCAGCATCACCGTCCAGGACGGACGCAGAAAAAGCGGGCTTGACATTGAGGCAACCGATACTTTTACAGGAGTGCCCCGTCCAGTAAAGACCTTAAGCGGCGGCGAAATATTTCTGGCTTCTCTGGCGCTGGCCCTCGGGCTTTCAGATGTAGTCCAGTCCTACGCCGGCGGTATAAGACTTGATACCGTCCTCATTGACGAAGGCTTTGGCTCCCTTGATAGCGAATCCCTTGATAAAGCAATAAATACCCTTATTGATTTGCAGAAAGGCGGGCGCATGGTGGGTATCATTTCCCACGTTGCAGAACTGCGCGAACGAATTCCGACCCGTATTGAAGTTACCCCGGGACAGAGGGGCAGCAGCATTAGGATCCATATTTAGCACAATAAATTTCCGTACATAAAAATACCGCAAAAGCATAAATTTTTTTCATGCTTTTGCGGTATTTTTCTTTATTTATTATCATTGCACATTTTAATGAAATATTTGTGGATTTTTCTGCTTTCATCTAGCTCAGGATGAAATGATAAAGCGAGCTGGTTTTTATAGCGGGCGGCAACTATTTTCCCATCCACCTGTGCCAAAACATCGACTCCGTCTTCCACGCTTTCAATATATGGGGCCCTAATGAAAGTCATGGGAATCTTTCCCATGCCGGAAAGCTCTGCTTCCGCATGGAAGCTGCCTAACTGCCTGCCATAGGCATTGCGCCTTACCGTCATGGGCATGGTGGCAAAGTAAATTTTTGCATCGTTTGATATCTTGGCTGCCAGTAAAATCAAACCCGCACAGGTAGCAAGTACCGGCGTGCCGTTTTCAATCATGTCCTTCAAAGGACTGAACATATCAAGGTCACGCAGAAGTTTTCCCTGAACCGTGCTTTCACCTCCCGGCAGTACAAGACCGTCCAGATCCTGCAGAACGTCCTTTTTCTGACGCAACTCAACGCATTCCGCTCCAAGGTCCCTCAAGACGGTAATATGCTCTATAAATGCTCCCTGTACGGCAAGAACTCCTATTTTCATTTACCGCGCTCCGCCATTAAAAGTTCTATTTCCTGCTCATTAATACCGACCATGGCTTCTCCTAAATCTTCCGAAAGTTCTGCCAGCATTTTGAAATCAGTATAATTGGTAACGGCTTTTACGATAGCCTGGGCACGTTTTCTGGGATTTCCTGATTTAAAAATTCCAGAGCCCACGAAGACTCCCTCGGCTCCGAGCTGCATCATAAGTGCTGCATCAGCAGGGGTTGCAATGCCGCCTGCAGCAAAATTTACCACTGGCAGGCGTTTATGCTCATGCACATAGAGGGCCAGTTCATAAGGAACCTGCAGTTCTTTTGCCGCATTAAAAATTTCATCCTCCCGCATAGAAACCAGCCAGGCAATCTGCTGGTTCATTTTGCGCATATGGCGCACGGCCTGCACGACGTCTCCTGTGCCGGGTTCCCCTTTGGTACGGATCATGGCCGCGCCTTCGTTTATGCGCCTCAGTGCCTCGCCTAGATCCTTTGCCCCGCAGACAAAAGGAACCTTGAACTGGGTCTTATCAATGTGATAGACATCATCAGCAGGGGAGAGTACTTCGCTTTCGTCAATATAATCAATTTCGATGGCTTCCAAAATCTGTGCCTCAGCAAAATGACCTATACGGCATTTAGCCATAACGGGAATAGAAACTGCTTCCTGGATTCCTTTAATCATTTTGGGATCGCTCATCCTGGAAACTCCACCGGCTGCACGGATATCTGCAGGAATCCGTTCCAGTGCCATTACAGCACAGGCACCGGCTTCCTCCGCTATTTTAGCCTGCTCCGGAGTCGTAACGTCCATAATTACGCCTCCCTTTAACATCTGAGCCAGCTGGGCATTTAATTTATAGCGCTCGTTCATACATGTTCCTCCGTTCTTTACAAAAGAATACATATCATAGTATACTTATATCTGGATATTTTTATATAGCCATTTTATTATTTTTTATTATAGCCAGATAGATTATCACGAAAGGATCCCCTATGCTGACTTATACTTTTGATAACCGTCACGGTATGAGCATGTATGAGCATCTCTACCGCTGCATAAAAAATGATATAACAAACGGGAAATTGTCCGCCAGCGAAAAACTCCCTTCAAAGCGCACCCTGGCAAAAAATCTCGGCATAAGTCTTATTACGGTTGAAAATGCATACGCCCAGCTGCTTCTCGAAGGATATATATTTTCCCGCCCCAAAAGCGGCTATTTTGTGGCCCCACTCATTAAACAGCCAACCCCCAGCATATTGCCCGAAATAACAGACGAACAGCCAGAAAAAGAAGACTATTTTGCCTCTTTTTCCCAAAGCAGCGTACCTGAAGAAACCTTCCCCTATAATATATGGGCAAGGCTACTGCGTCATACCCTGACAACGGCTAATGAACACGATTTGCTCTCTGACACATCAGCGGGCGGTGTCCTTAAACTCAGGCATGCTATTGCGGGACATTTATATGAATTCCGCGGGGTCACTGTTGACCCGAGTCAGATCATTATAGGCGCCGGCACCCAGATTCTTTATAATCTTATCGTACAACTTTTAGGGCGCAATAAAGTCTACGCCCTGGAAGATCCTGGTTATCCGCGCCTGGCACAGATTTATCTTGCAAACAGTATATCCTGCCGCTGGCTGCCCATGGATTCAGCCGGCATTTCCATGGATTCTCTAAAAAAGAGCCGGGCAGATATCCTGCATATTACCCCGTCCCACCAGTTCCCCACGGGAATCGTTATGCCAATCAGCCGCCGGCAGGAAATCTTACGATGGGCATTAGAAAAAGCTGACCGCTATATCATTGAAGACGATTACGACTGTGAATTCCGCCTGTCAGGCCGCCCTATCCCGCCGCTGCAAGGTATTGACACGGCAGAAAAAGTCCTCTATATCAACACTTTCTCTCAGACACTCGCGCCTACGTTTCGTATAAGCTACATGGTTCTGCCGCGCCATCTGACCCAGTTTTTTTACCAAAAACTTGGTTTTTATTCCTGCACGGTTTCCAATTTCGAACAGTTTACCCTGGCCAAATTCATAACAGACGGACATCTGGAGCGCCACATTAACAGAATGCGCACCCACTACCGCAACAAGCGCGACATGATTTTATCTTATATTACAAAAAGCTTTCTTGCCTCTTATTTTAAAATTGCAGGGGAGGATTCAGGACTGCATTTTCTGCTCCACTTTGCAACCCGTGCGTCCGATGAAGAACTTTCCCTTGCTGCAAAAAGGAAAAACATCAATGTCAGGTTCCTTTCCCAGTATTATCACGAGAGACCTTCGGATAATTCTCATGTGCTTCTTATAAACTACGCCGGGATTCCCGCTGAAAAGCTACTTACTGCATTTGATCTGCTCTTCGAGGCGCTTGCCCCTTATGCAGAAAAATAGTGCCGGAAGACCTCAGCCTAGCGGCACTTCTATGACTTCATCACTTTCCCTTTTCAGCTTTGCCTTGGAATTCAGCCTTTCTCCCAGCCAGCTTTCCACCTGGGTAAGGGAGGAATCCCTCATTCTTAAAACCACCCTGGCCTGTTCGGTATATTCGACATCAGCCACTTCAAAAAGCTGCTGACCGTAAAGACTGTTTAATATTTTCCCGACACCGTCTATATCATATTGGAAACTGTAGCGTCCCAAAAGGACCCTTTCCGCAATACCGCTTCCGCGCACCGCCTCCGCGACGCTTATCGTGTAAGCACGCACCAGTCCACCTGCTCCAAGTTTTATGCCGCCAAAATATCTCGTAACAACCGCTGCCGTATAGAAAAGGCTATTTTTCTTCAGCACTTCCAGCATGGGGACGCCTGCCGTTCCTGCCGGCTCACCGTCATCACTCGAACGCTGCTGCATTTCATCTATTACATAGGCCGAACAGTTATGGGTAGCGTCCCAGAACTCTTTTTTTATGCCTTTAATGAATTCCTGGGCTTCCGTTTCCGAAGCCACCTTTTTCAGGCTACAGATAAAACGCGATTTTTCTATAACTATTTCATTCCTGTAATCCTTAACTATGGTAAACAAGATTCTGCCTCCGTTTTATGCTTC
>JAJQAO010000016.1 GCA_021203775.1 Phascolarctobacterium sp. | reverse complement strand
ATTTTAAAATATAATAAAATATTATATTTGCAATACACATAAAGAACAACCATGAATGTTGAATTGTCCCGCAATTTTATCATCATAGCTAAGATTGACTGCCTATTATTTATTTAAATATCTTTTAATAAGAAAAGTATGCTATTTCTACTACAAATAAATCTACCATCCTGATATATCTTAGGGTTTGCGTAATAAAAATGGAGGTATGTTGCATACGCAACATACCTCCACGAAAAAAATATTTATAATAGTAATAGCAAACGAGACATTTGCTGGGTGCATTGGGTTACTCCTGTGCACGGACTTGCCGGATATATGAATTGTTATCATATATCCGGTTTTTCCATCTTTTCTTACATTTTCCAAGCAATAAATCCTTAACTCTTGCTGACCCAGCCGTCAACCGATTTTCCCCAGCATTTAGCCATGAATCTTGCAACCTGCCCGACGCCGATTGCCGCAATGGCTGTGCCTTCGCGCACAACGACACTTTCCATCATAAAAGACTGCAAACCGCCCAGGTACATTATCTGAAGAATCACTGCAATAATAATCATGATCGTATCCACAAGCGACTTACAGTTACCAAATACTATCCCCGTCTTTTGCGAGATGGCCAGAGCCAGGCCTTCTGCGGGCAGAGGAACCCAATTCGGCCGCAGGTAAAGGAATACGCCAATGCCGAGAATGACAACACTGGCCAGCATATAAATAAACTTCATGTGATACCCTGCAGGCCGCGGGAAATTTATCAGAAGGTGTCCTATAGCATTAGGATCCGTGCCGGTAATATCAATCATCAGACTGAACACGACAGTTAATGCAAGCCCCAGGATATTACGTATACGGAAATCCCTGCGCAATACAAGCAGCTGCCCCATGACCATAATTAGATTGGCAATTAAAGTTGTCATACCTAACGTTAATCCAAGAATCTGTTCACAGGCCCTTGCCATGGAACTGACAGGCGTGATTCCAAGAACCGATAATTTAGAGATATTAATGCCAATCGACATGGCAAGCAATCCCCCTAAATAAACGATTATCTTTTTTAGAATGTTAATTGTCATTTTATAACACTCCTGAAAATGTATTCCTTATCTGCGCTTATTTAATATTATCTGCGTACAGTAAAAAACCTGCCAATAATATCCGATTTTTGTGATTATATTAATGAAAAAACGGCACCCGAATAGTGCCGTTTTTTCTTATTAAAATTCTTAATTTTATTTAGGAATCTTACAGCATGCTGTCCTGCTGATATCTGATGTTTACGTATTCGCAAGCATCATGGTCGCTGCCTTTAATATGGGTATACAGCCAGTCAACTACACTGTCATATACCTGCTTCTCGAATTCAGGGCTTGGACCCTCAGTAGCCAGTTTTGCCTGAAGGCCTTTAACAACTTCAATCAAATCAGCATGTTCTTTTTTGTGATTCAGAAGTGTCGGAATCTGGCCTTTCGTCCATAATTTTTCTTCATCGGCAAAATGATATGTTGTGTACTCTGCCAAGAAATTAAGTGTCTCCTGGATCTTGTCTTTTGATCCGCCGCCTTCAATTGCCTTAAACAGATCATTTGCACGCTTAATTAATTCCTTGTGCTGATTATCTATCTTTTCGTTCCCCGTAATCAGACTCGGTGTGAATCTTGCTTCCATACCTATAAATCTCTCCTTTCAAAAATAGAATCTAACCGTTTATCGCAGTCAGTTCACGGTGCGGATAAATTGCCAGCCCGGTAAAATTGAAAATATTTTACTAAGCGGCTGCTTTTGGTTCCTCACCTGCGTTCAGCCATGCTTCAACCGGTTTCGCCCAGCGTTTGGCCAGGAATTTAACAACCTGTCCAACGCCAATTGCCGCAATGACTGTACCTTCACGTACTACGACACTCTTCAGGAAAAATGACTCGAAGCCGCCCAGATAAATTATCTGGAGAATCATAGCGATAACAATCATGGTCGTATCCACAATGGATTTGCAGTTGCCGAATACTATTCCTGTCTTTTGAGAAATAGCCAAAGCCAGACCTTCTGCCGGCATCGGAACCCAGTTCGGCCGCAGGTAGAGGAATACACCAATACCGATGATAATACAGCTTGCTATCGTATAAACAAACCTCATAGGGTATCCTTCAGGCCGCGGGAAATCTATCAGAAGGTGTCCTATGGCTTTAGGATCCGTACCGGTAATATCAAGCATGAGACTGAATATGACAGTCAATGCAAGACCAAGGACATTCCACAGGCGGAAATCCTTGCGCAATATAACCAACTGGCCCAAGATCAAAAGGATATAGGCAATAAAAGTTGTCGTACCTAACGTTAATCCCCAAATCTGCTCACAGGCCCTCGGAATGGAACTAACAGGTGAAATACCCATAACCGTCATTTTAGAGATGTTAATACCGATCGTAATGGTAAGCAACCCACCCAAATAAACGATTATCTTTTTTACAATGTTCATTTAATAACCTCCTAAAAAGGTGTCTCTTCTGCGACGTAGCATGCGATATCATTCTGCAGATAAATCTGCTGCAGTTCCTCTAATTCTTCAAGGGAAACATCTCCGTGGTCCGAATACTCATATTTCTTACCGAGCTGCTCCCACTTGGTGCCCCCAAGGCGGTGGAATTTCAAAAGATTGATTTCGTACAGGTCCAATCTCTTCATAAATTCAATTACCTTCAGAGCATTTTCCTTACTGTCATTGAAACCGCCAATCGTAGGCTGTCTCAGAACCAGGCGACCTTTCCATGATGATTTTGTCAATGCCTCTATGTTGGAAAGGATAGGTGCATTGCTGACACCCGTCCCCCACTTATGAGCTTCCGGATCCATATTCTTTACATCTATAAATGCAAAATTGACCTCTGTCAGCACCTGGAGGAAATCCTCCTCCTTTGCATATCCGCTCGTCTCAATTGCCGTATGGATGCCGGACTTTTGGCACTCGTGCAATACATTTGCCAAGAAATCATGACTCAACAATGGTTCGCCACCGGAAAAAGTGACACCGCCATTCTCATCCCAATAGAAGGAATGTTTCCTGATCGTGCTCATAAGTTCAGGCACGGTATATTCCTTCACGCACTGTTTCAGGGATCTGTTGGGACATACCTCTACACATTCAAAAGTATAACACTTGTTGCATATTTTCCAATCAAGCACCGGTTTCCCGGATTCCTCAAACGTAATAGACCCGTAAGGGCATACATTTCTGCATGCCCTACAGCCTTGTTCATACTTGCAAACAGTCTGGGCGTACATCAGATGTTTCTTGCGCAGCCAGGATTCAGGGTTGGCGCACCAACGGCACTGAAGCGGGCAACCGACAAAAAACACATTTGTCCTGCCACCAGGTCCATCATGTGTGGAAAAGCTTTGAATGTCAAATAATAAAGCTTTCTCTGACATGAATGTAGCTCCATTTCATTTAGTAGTTTTAGCCTTTATAGTTCTTGCAGCTGAAAGCCCCGCATGTGGCATATGCCCAGTTCTCCTTCTCATACCCGCTGCAGGTCCCAATGCCATACTTGTCAGGGTTGGAGAAGTTCTTGCAGTTGCCGCATTTCTTTGCAGGCTTGAACCTCGGGCATGCCTGGCTTCCTTCGCCGTCAATCATAACAATGCCCTTATCAAGCGCACATAAACCTTTTTCGCAATCAAGGTTTAAGTAGTTTATGCAATCGTAATGTCTGTTCATAACTCTTCCTCCGTTCAATGGTTTTTAAACTTCATCGTACTCTGTCCTGTAGATTACTTCGTCCTGGATGGCCTTGCCGATTTCGCACCAGTACTGGGTGAATCCTGCTACGCGGACCATCAGGTCACGATGTGCGTCGATGTTCTTCTGTGCTTCTCTCAGCGTATCGGAACCTACAATGTTGAACTGTACGTGGAAGCCGCCCTTCCTCATGTATGCCTGGATCAGGTTGAGGAGTTTCCTGGTGCCTGTCTGGCCTTTTACAGCGGACGGATGAATCTTCAGGTTCATCTGGGAATTCTGTTCCATGGAGTGATCATAAACGGTTGCGGACTCGAATACTGCGTATACGCCGTTCCTGTCCGTGCCTGCTGCTGCAGATACAGAGCCGTCGGAATAGGTCGTTCCTGCAAGTCTTCCGTCAGCAGTAGCCAGTGTTACGAATCCCTGCGGTCCGTGGGTGGATACGGAAATCTGGCACATATACTCAGGTCTGCCGTAGTAGGAGCGCAGTTTCGGCAGTATTTCAGCCATATAGTCCTCATACCATTTCAGCAGGCTGTCTGCTTCCGGATTAGCATTGCCGTACTTCGGAGCGTTGATGCAGTCTGCAAAAATCTTGGCATATTTCGGAGCATCCTCTGTTGCTTCACGGAAGTCAGGTGAGAATACGCCGGTCTCGTATGCCGTCTTGAAACCGAAGTTGTTGAGCATTGCGTCTTTCATTTCTTCCAGGGTGTATTTCTTCTCCTCAAATACCAGCTTCTTAATAGCTGCCAGTGAGTTGATGAAAGTAATGGTTCCGCAGGACTCAAAGTTAATTGTTCCGTTGTACAGAGCACCACAGTCAGCAATGGTCTGGCCTTTTTCCCAGCAGCCTTTCTTCAGCAGGGAGTTAACAGTCGGAGGCGTCAGTTTCCTCCAGATATCCATCTGGATATTGTTTACCTTGTTGGCAATATCGTTGGAAATGTCAAGATATCTCTTCCACAGCTCCAGCAGTTTTTCAAAGGAATCAATCTTCTCATTGTGAGGCGGGAATACCATCTTGTCGGTTCTTGCGTCAACACCGTTGGTCAGTACGAGTTCCAGTACTTTCGGCAGTCCGGTGAAATGAATGCCGGTGCCTGCGGTCGGGCCTGCGCCGCCAGGAATCCAGGTAACTTTTCCGTTGTATTCCAGCGGTGACCAGGAACCAGGTGAATTTTCAAGACATCCGCCAAGCATCCATGCCCTTGCATCAGTTACGGTCATGCCTTCTTCGCCGTACTGTCTCAGCATAAACTCTTCGGATACCCTTGCGTTCATGAATGCCGGGAAGCCCATGCCAAGCTTAATGCACATAGCTGCTTTCATCAGGAAGGCATCAGGCAGTTTCTCGTCATAAAGTACGCTCAGGGTCGGCTGCGGTGTATGTGCACGCATAGCTGCCTCGATAATGAGGTACTCAAGCGGAGTAGCAGCAGAGAGTCCGTCATGGCCGCGTCCGCCAATACCCAGGTTGTTGAACGTGTTGCCGGAAAGAACGCCGCCGGTTACACCGGAGGATGCGAAGCATTCGATTGCGGTGATCTTAATCCTGTAGAGTTCAAGCAGTTCAATAACGTCTTCATCGGTGCATACGCCGTCTGCAATGTCTTTCTCATAGAAAGGCTGCAGAACCTGTCCGAGACGGCCGATTGACTGACCGGACTGCGGATCTTCGTTTACTACGCCAAGGTGGCACAGGTAGGTCATCTGGAGAGCTTCACGGAAGCTTGCCGGTGCCTTGTGTGCTACATTGTCCATCATCTTAGCGATTTCCATGTAATTCTTCTTAAATGCCTCGTCAGGTTCGCGGGAAGCAAGATCCCTTGCCTTGTCGGCATAGTTCTGTGCCCACTGGCTCAGGCCTTTGGCAACTTCTTTCATGCATGCATAGTAGTAGCCGCGGCTCATTCCGAGAACGCCGTCCTCACCGGCTTCGCCCATGAGTGTCTGCATTTTTTCGTCGCACAGTTCCTGGATCTTATCAAAGCCGTACTGCAGAGGTACATAGTAGTTCATAACCTCACGGCCCTGTGGGATTGCCCAGGAATCGAACATGATTACAACGGCATCCATTTCCCTCTGGTACTGGTCGTAATTTTTGAGGTATTTGCCATATTTCTTGCTGATATCCTCAATTGCAATGCCTTCCCAGTATTTGGAAACTTTTACCAGTACAGGAATGTCTTCTTTTCTTACGCCGAACTTCTGAGCAATGGAGATGATTTCGCCATAGCTCTTCGTTACGTTACCGCCGCCAGTGCCGACCTGTGATACAGCATCAGCCTCGCTCAGCGGAGGAGCATCTACTTCGTCCATAAATGCCTGTGCCTGGGCATTAAAGAAAGAGCCGCATACCCATGGGAACGGGAAAGCACCGCGCATATGCGTGGTCTTGCTCATAACCAGTTTCTCCCAGGGGAGTATGGTCGGCGTAATGTGGGCGTAGCTTCCTGCTACTGCCTTTGCCCTCTTCATCTGGTTCAGATCACCGTCGTTCTCCCACCAGATCCTGTTGAACCAATACGGAGCTTCCATGTCAGCCGTAACTTTCATACCATAGTATATGGCAATCAGCTTCTGGAAGCTCTCATGTGCTTCTGGAATCTTGTACTCAATGATGTCTTCATTGATCTCAACTCCGCGAGCTTTTAGGATGTCTTCAACTTTTTTTGCGTTTGATTTCATACCTAGTTCTCCTCCTTGTTTTTTTATCGCCTTGTGATCAGACACCAGCTTGCGCTCAGTGCAAGGGATTTACTGCCCCGTGCGACTGACAAGCGATGTTATGTCCCCATACACAAGGCATGTGTATGGTTCATATATCTATCATATAATTTATATGCCGATTTGTAAAGGGGAAATTTAAATTTCCTTTGAAAATTTTACCAAAGTTTTTCGTTAAAATATGTTTCATATGTAACATATCTGCATTTTTATTAATTCCAACTATACAATCGGCACCTATGTCCCCGAATATTGTAAGGAATTATTTGTCCCCCCATCATTCACGATGCTTTTTTATCTTTATGACAAGCTGTCCTTCAGCCTCCTCAACAGAGATTTCGTCACCCGGCAAAACGGATCCTTCCAAAATCTGCTCGGCCACTTTGTTCTCCAGCTCGGACTGCAGCGCTCTCTTTAGGGGCCTTGCACCGTATTTTAAGTTTACATACTTCTTTATTATATACTGCTTTGCTTCCGTACTGACAGTGACGGTACTGCCCATTCCCTCACAGCGTTTAATGAAATCTCCGGTCAGCAGATCAATTATTTCAATCATATCCTGATACGTCAGCCGGCGGAAGACAATGATATCATCAATACGGTTCAGGAATTCCGGGCGGAATACATGCCGGATTTCCGACATGATCTCTTCACTCTGGGCTTTCTGCATATCCTCATCCGATTCCGCATTAAATCCCAAAGGCCTGGTAAATTCCGCTGCCTTTATGCCGGCGTTGGATGTCATGATCAGAATGGTGTTCTTGAAATTCACCACTCGCCCCTTAGAATCCGTGAGACGTCCGTCATCCAGCACCTGCAGCAGAATATTAAATACGTCCGGATGCGCTTTTTCAATTTCGTCAAAGAGCACCACAGAATATGGATTTTTGCGTACCTTCTCGCTAAGCTGCCCTCCATCCTCAAAGCCTACATAGCCCGGAGGAGCTCCTATCATTTTTGCTACGGAATGGGGTTCCATATACTCGGACATATCAAGCCTGATAAAGGACTCCGGCTTATCAAACATAACCTCTGCCAGCACTTTCCCAAGCTCCGTTTTTCCTACGCCGGTAGGCCCCAGGAAGAGAAATGAACCAATGGGCCTGTTTGGATTCTGAATGCCGGTACGTCCTCTTCGCATGGCTCTTGCAACAGCCGCCACTGCCTGCTCCTGCCCTATGACGCGCCTGCCAATCAGTTCCTCTAAATGCAGCAGACGTTCGCTGTCCGCCATATTTACCTGAGTAATGGGAACTCCGCTCCACTGGGACACCGTTGCGGCGATATCCTCCGCTGTAATATGCGCCGCCTGCTCCTCAGTTTCCGTCTCTTCCGAAAATGAATTCTTCAAATAAATAGAAGCAGCCGTTTCATCAATAATATCCAGCGCCTTATCCGGCAGACAGCGGTCGTTGATATAACGATCGGAAAGCTTTACTGCAGCCTCAATTGCAGACGGCTCAAAGTCTACCTGATAATGGTAGTGATTTTTATAGCGTTCAATAACGCCGTTCAAAATATCAATGCTCTGCTCCACCGTTGGTTCATCCACCCGTATCGGCTGAAACCGCCGTTCCAGTGCAGCGTCCTTTTCAATGTATTTCCGATACTCTTCATCTGTGGCGGCACCGATGACCTGGATTTCTCCCCGCGCAAGGGCCGGTTTCAGGATATTGGCAGCATCAATGCCGCCCTCTGTGCTTCCCGCTCCGACAATGGTATGAAGGTCATTGATGAAGAGAATGACATTTCCCAGTTCTGCTATCTCTTCCATAAGATTCTTCATGCGCTCTTCGAAATCCCCGCGATAACGGCTTCCTGCAATTACACTGGTGAGATCTATGGCATATATTTGTTTATCCTGTAATTTTTTCGGCGCAGTACCGTTAGCAACAGCATTGGCAAATCCTGCCACAATCGCCGTCTTTCCAACACCAGGAGCGCCAACGAGGCAAGGATTATTCTTATTGAAACGGCACAACACCTGCAGGAGTCTGTGACTCTCGGTCTCCCTTCCAATAAGGTGGGTCAGTTTTCCCTCGCGCGCCAGCTGGGTAAGGTCACGCCCGTATTTATCCAGGTTTTCCGTCATCCCTACTCCGACTGCCCTGCTTACGCCCTTTTTGGCAATACCCACCTGTTTCAGCTTCATCTGCGAAATCAGGTCGGCATAGATAAGCCCGGGCTCAGACTGTGCCACCCGGAAAATTTTGATGGCCGGGCAGTCATCATCCTTTAGTATAGCCAGCAGTATATGTTCGGTAGTAGTATAGTCAGCGCAAAACCATTCTGCAATTTCCCGGCTCTGTCGCAGAACCTTTGTAGATGCCGGAGAAAAATTCCAGCTTTGCTGGACCAGTGAAAAATTATTTACTGGAAGCCATTCATCAACCATTGCAGAAACCAGCTGATCATCGATTCCATATTTTTTTAAAACTTTCTGGACCGAAGTCTCTTTTTCGCCGGTCATGGCCAATACAATATGTTCCGGCTCAATCATAATCTGGCCTTTTTCTCTTGCTATATCGGCCGCCTTTGCAAGTATTCCTCTGGCCCTTTCATCATAATGTGGCTGCAATGTTCTTCTCTGCCTTTCCTGTATTATTCAACCTCTATCGCCTGTTCCACGACAAAATGAATAGCCTTCTCCACAGCTATTTCTTCCCGCAAACGCTCCTCTTCCTCTCCTTTTATAACCATACGGACCTCTTCTACGCTCGCAAGGTACTGTTTTGAAATCTTCTCCAGCTGATGTTCCACTTCTTCCTCAGTGGCATGCAGATTCTCTTTTCTCGCAACCTCTGCAAGGACAGCCCTGCCCTCCAGCTGCCTTTTTGCACGTTTCCGGAAATTAGATACCATTTCCGCCTCGCTCGTATTACAGTCTTCATAATATTTCTCAATTGATGTTCCTGACTGCGAAAGGCGCAGTGCATACATTTCTGCCATTGCTTTGGTACGATCTTCAATTATGCTTTTGGGAATTTTCACACTGGACTTACTGATAATCAGGTCCACAAGAAAATCTTCCCGTTCTTTTCCTTCTAAATTTTTCGGTACTTTCAGCCCTTTGTAAGGGCCAACAACAACCCTTGCCACTAAGACTATACCTCCCCGACTTCCCTGAGTTCTTTCACCAGGGTTTCATAGAGCGGTTTATCAACCAGTTTTACAATGCCACGTTCCATCATTTCCTTTGCCTCTTTATATTTTTTAAGATACTTTTCCTTATCTCCCAGCGCATTATAAAAACGTCCCTGTTCATAGAGGATGGTAGCAACAGTCAGATTACGCTCCGTATACCACCTGCGTTCCGTCGCTGTCAGGCCGGTTTTGTCTCTGGGCTCCCCGCCGCCACAGGTCATGCATCCTGTCTGCGGTACTGCCCCATATTTAACCTCTTTTTCCTTAGAGGCCAGATAAGCAAGACCGTCTTCATATGCCCCCTTATCATAGTAGTTAGAAACCGCCTCATTAAATTCATTAAGATCCAAAATCATAAGATATCGCTCCCTTTCACAAAATTATTTCAATGTCACCTTAATATTATTTTAATATTATTTTAATATTATTCTACATTTATTATAACGTACTACTTTGCGTTATGTACGTTTAAAATGCTCTTCCACATCTTCTATGGATTTATAGCCGCTTAGTTTCGCCATATGTTCCCGAACTTCTATCGTCATATTCCTGCCCTGTTCGACACATTCTTTTACATAGGCAGCATAAAGCTCAATAGTTCCTTCTCCATAGGATAACAGTTCTCCGATTAAATATGTTTCCATGGATGTTCCCATGTGATGTTCATCACTGGTATGAACCATACGCCCTCTTGACGCATAAGCCGGGTAGCTTTTTTCAAATTCTTCTGCCCATTTCACCTGTACCTTAACAATATCCTTTATCAGCTGCTTCTTTCTCTCCGATGGCACGGGAAGATAAGGTTTCAATTTTTTAAATTCTTCCGGAGCCGTATACTTCATCATAAAAGCATACTTCTCAAAAAGCAGATTTTTTCCCTGCTCTTTCGCACGCATGAGATCCCGATAGTAACTGGTTACCATTTCATCATTCCATGCCAAAAACTGACTCTTGCGCATGATGTAAAATTCATCCCAGTTGTCCTGGCAGGAAGCTCGTCCGCCTCTATTATTAACCTGTTGGAACTGTTCCCATTCTGCTTTTACCACATCATCAATACTAATCATAATACATTTACTCCTATGACACTAATATCGGAAGGTTGCGCAGAGACTCATTTTTAATGCAGCGTTTTACAGCATAGGCATGCTCTTCCAAATAATCAGAAGTACCGTTGCTGATTCCCTGCTCCTTCAATTCCTTGATAACCAAGCCGCAGATCCGTTCTATACAGTTCACCACTTTGTCGCTGGAATTCAGTTCATACTGATACTTTTCCCAGTTCTCCGTACGCCAATTTCCTGTAGAAAGCCCTTCCGCTGCAATATCTGCCAGCAATTTCCGTACGCCAGTCAGGCGTTCCATCTTCTCCAGCCCCATCCACATCCACTTATAGTAAGGGGTATATTTCCTGTTTAAAAGGTAAACAACAGATATAGCCGCCCTGATAAACTCGTCCAAAGCCAGATGCGCGGCTACCACATCATGCCTCCGCATCATCCTGGAATAATTGCATTGCCCGGAAAAAGCCATGGTGATTAGCCGGGCCGCTATTTTCTGCAGTCTTACATCTTCCGGATAAAAATCCAACAGTTTTTCCCTGATTTTTGTAAAATCTCCAAGATTGTCTTCAAACACTTCCCCGTTTGTCGCGACAGCCAGAAAATGTTCCGGGACTTTCAGCCATTCCCCCATTGTCTTCGGCACTCCCTGCGGTCCAAGAAAATTACGGTAAAAAGATTCCGTATTTAATATTCCTCTCCTTCCATCTGCCTGCGGCCTCTGTATTTTTGGTCTAACACCCATGAAGTCGATTGGAAGAAGATTATACGCTTCCTGCATTTCATGCCCTATTTCCGCATACTCTTTCGGAGGAAGCCAGATGCAAAAAGATGCCCTGAAATCGTGATCCCGGGAAATGCGGTCATCATATCCGAAGCACTCTGAACCTTCCCCTACAAGTCCTGCCGCAATTTTGTCAAAATACGACGGAAACATCTCCCGTATGACCGGACGACCGATTTCGTTGTAATACCTTCGGGAAAGTTCCATTCCTGCTATTTCCGGATGCAAGCTGTTGCCATTATCAGAAATTTCCATAAAGACTCCTCACTCCTAGAATAATGTTCTACGCCTTTTTATTTCTTTGCCAACTTATTCAACTGGTCAAGCGTAGCCATTACCCGCTTGTAGTCTGCATTTTCTCCATAATGTTTCTTGGTTTCCTCTGCGGCTTCTTCATACTTTTTTATTGCACCTGCCAGATCTCTCTGCCGGAAACATACATACCCCATCATGCCAAGCACAGCGCCGTAATGCCCGCTTTGCGGACATTCGTTTTCAAACAATTCCTTTGCCTGGTCCAGATATCCTTCAATCTTTTTAAAATCCGGTTCCTTTGCCTGCAAAAGCGCACCGGCCAGATTACCGTAGATTGTAATCCGTTCGTCGGCCGAGCCCGGAAGATTTTTAATTGCTTCTATCGCTTTTTCGCCATATTTAACGGCGGATTCCATATCCCGCAGTTCCATGCAGGCAACAGAAATATTATTATATACTCCTCCGACTCTTCTGTCATCGGTAAGTCCCTCATCCTGATAAATCTTCTCCACTTTTTTATAAAGATCCAGCGCTTTCTTCACCTCGCCGCCTGCCCGATAGAGGTTGGCAATGTTTAAATCAGTTGTAACCGATGCAATATTCGATTCCAAGTGATATTCATCAATAATTCTCTCTGCTTCAAGTGCATATTCCCAAGCTGTCTCCAACTGGGTAATACTCCGGTAATATCCCATAAGTTCATTTAAAATCGGCAGTTTTATCGTGCACTCTTCTTCCTCACCGGACACATCTTTAAGACATTTTTCCAAATAGGCAGCACCGTCCTGCGGACGATCGGAAATAAAGAGCTGATCAGATTTTTTTAATATTTCATTGATATCCATTATGAGTTCCCCTTTTTTCTTATATGATTTCAGTATAAACATAAAAGAACAATTAAGCAAAAACGGTACCCACATCGCGCCGTAGCCGAACACATATGCGGGTACCGTTCTTCGCAATTCATGCATCATCTGAATGACACATTTAGCATGTACGATGAACTGCCCATATCAGCATCATCGCCCTTTAGTTTTAGCCTTTGTAATTCTTGCAGCTGAAAGCCCCGCATGTGGCATATGCCCAGTTCTCCTTCTCATACCCGCTGCAGGTCCCAATGCCATACTTGTCAGGGTTGGAGAAGTTCTTGCAGTTGCCGCATTTCTTTGCAGGCTTGAACCTCGGGCATGCCTGGCTTCCTTCGCCGTCAATCATAACAATGCCCTTATCAAGCGCACATAAACCTTTTTCGCAATCAAGGTTTAAGTAGTTTATGCAATCGTAATGTCTGTTCATAACTCTTCCTCCGTTCAATGGTTTTTAAACTTCATCGTACTCTGTCCTGTAGATTACTTCGTCCTGGATGGCCTTGCCGATTTCGCACCAGTACTGGGTGAATCCTGCTACGCGGACCATCAGGTCACGATGTGCGTCGATGTTCTTCTGTGCTTCTCTCAGCGTATCGGAACCTACAATGTTGAACTGTACGTGGAAGCCGCCCTTCCTCATGTATGCCTGGATCAGGTTGAGGAGTTTCCTGGTGCCTGTCTGGCCTTTTACAGCGGACGGATGAATCTTCAGGTTCATCTGGGAATTCTGTTCCATGGAGTGATCATAAACGGTTGCGGACTCGAATACTGCGTATACGCCGTTCCTGTCCGTGCCTGCTGCTGCAGATACAGAGCCGTCGGAATAGGTCGTTCCTGCAAGTCTTCCGTCAGCAGTAGCCAGTGTTACGAATCCCTGCGGTCCGTGGGTGGATACGGAAATCTGGCACATATACTCAGGTCTGCCGTAGTAGGAGCGCAGTTTCGGCAGTATTTCAGCCATATAGTCCTCATACCATTTCAGCAGGCTGTCTGCTTCCGGATTAGCATTGCCGTACTTCGGAGCGTTGATGCAGTCTGCAAAAATCTTGGCATATTTCGGAGCATCCTCTGTTGCTTCACGGAAGTCAGGTGAGAATACGCCGGTCTCGTATGCCGTCTTGAAACCGAAGTTGTTGAGCATTGCGTCTTTCATTTCTTCCAGGGTGTATTTCTTCTCCTCAAATACCAGCTTCTTAATAGCTGCCAGTGAGTTGATGAAAGTAATGGTTCCGCAGGACTCAAAGTTAATTGTTCCGTTGTACAGAGCACCACAGTCAGCAATGGTCTGGCCTTTTTCCCAGCAGCCTTTCTTCAGCAGGGAGTTAACAGTCGGAGGCGTCAGTTTCCTCCAGATATCCATCTGGATATTGTTTACCTTGTTGGCAATATCGTTGGAAATGTCAAGATATCTCTTCCACAGCTCCAGCAGTTTTTCAAAGGAATCAATCTTCTCATTGTGAGGCGGGAATACCATCTTGTCGGTTCTTGCGTCAACACCGTTGGTCAGTACGAGTTCCAGTACTTTCGGCAGTCCGGTGAAATGAATGCCGGTGCCTGCGGTCGGGCCTGCGCCGCCAGGAATCCAGGTAACTTTTCCGTTGTATTCCAGCGGTGACCAGGAACCAGGTGAATTTTCAAGACATCCGCCAAGCATCCATGCCCTTGCATCAGTTACGGTCATGCCTTCTTCGCCGTACTGTCTCAGCATAAACTCTTCGGATACCCTTGCGTTCATGAATGCCGGGAAGCCCATGCCAAGCTTAATGCACATAGCTGCTTTCATCAGGAAGGCATCAGGCAGTTTCTCGTCATAAAGTACGCTCAGGGTCGGCTGCGGTGTATGTGCACGCATAGCTGCCTCGATAATGAGGTACTCAAGCGGAGTAGCAGCAGAGAGTCCGTCATGGCCGCGTCCGCCAATACCCAGGTTGTTGAACGTGTTGCCGGAAAGAACGCCGCCGGTTACACCGGAGGATGCGAAGCATTCGATTGCGGTGATCTTAATCCTGTAGAGTTCAAGCAGTTCAATAACGTCTTCATCGGTGCATACGCCGTCTGCAATGTCTTTCTCATAGAAAGGCTGCAGAACCTGTCCGAGACGGCCGATTGACTGACCGGACTGCGGATCTTCGTTTACTACGCCAAGGTGGCACAGGTAGGTCATCTGGAGAGCTTCACGGAAGCTTGCCGGTGCCTTGTGTGCTACATTGTCCATCATCTTAGCGATTTCCATGTAATTCTTCTTAAATGCCTCGTCAGGTTCGCGGGAAGCAAGATCCCTTGCCTTGTCGGCATAGTTCTGTGCCCACTGGCTCAGGCCTTTGGCAACTTCTTTCATGCATGCATAGTAGTAGCCGCGGCTCATTCCGAGAACGCCGTCCTCACCGGCTTCGCCCATGAGTGTCTGCATTTTTTCGTCGCACAGTTCCTGGATCTTATCAAAGCCGTACTGCAGAGGTACATAGTAGTTCATAACCTCACGGCCCTGTGGGATTGCCCAGGAATCGAACATGATTACAACGGCATCCATTTCCCTCTGGTACTGGTCGTAATTTTTGAGGTATTTGCCATATTTCTTGCTGATATCCTCAATTGCAATGCCTTCCCAGTATTTGGAAACTTTTACCAGTACAGGAATGTCTTCTTTTCTTACGCCGAACTTCTGAGCAATGGAGATGATTTCGCCATAGCTCTTCGTTACGTTACCGCCGCCAGTGCCGACCTGTGATACAGCATCAGCCTCGCTCAGCGGAGGAGCATCTACTTCGTCCATAAATGCCTGTGCCTGGGCATTAAAGAAAGAGCCGCATACCCATGGGAACGGGAAAGCACCGCGCATATGCGTGGTCTTGCTCATAACCAGTTTCTCCCAGGGGAGTATGGTCGGCGTAATGTGGGCGTAGCTTCCTGCTACTGCCTTTGCCCTCTTCATCTGGTTCAGATCACCGTCGTTCTCCCACCAGATCCTGTTGAACCAATACGGAGCTTCCATGTCAGCCGTAACTTTCATACCATAGTATATGGCAATCAGCTTCTGGAAGCTCTCATGTGCTTCTGGAATCTTGTACTCAATGATGTCTTCATTGATCTCAACTCCGCGAGCTTTTAGGATGTCTTCAACTTTTTTTGCGTTTGATTTCATACCTAGTTCTCCTCCTTGTTTTTTTATCGCCTTGTGATCAGACACCAGCTTGGTGCCCGGCGCCAGCGAAATATAGTCCTGTACAACCCTTTTATTTAAGTGTATACAATCTATATATTTATCATATTAATTGTACAATTTTATACCCCCGTTTGTAAAGAAGAAACTTAATTTTTTTAAGCCTTTTTTTAATTGATGAATTATCCCAATAAAATACAGGTATGCTGCATATTCCGCATACCTGTAATAATGCAAAAAACGGCACTTAACGTGCCGTTTTTATTATCCCTATTTGAAAAAATCCTTAACTTTATTCAGGAAACTCTTTTCTTCGGGATTTATATTATCCTTACTGATTTCGCCAAAACTGCGCAGAGCTTCCTTCTGTTTTTCATTAAGTTTTGTGGGCACGACCACCTTAATGCGTACCAATTGGTCTCCGCGTCCGCCCCCGCGCAGTCTGGCAACTCCCTTACCTTTAATACGCATTACACGTCCGGGCTGTGTCCCTTCAGGAATCTTCATGGTTACCTGACCGTCCAGGGTAGGAACCCTTATTTCGTCACCCAATGTAGCCTGCACAATATTTATGGGTACTTCACACATAATCGTGGTACCGTCCCGTTCAAAGAACTTATGCGGCTTTACATAAAGGTAGACGTACAGATCCCCGGTAGGCCCGCCTTTGATACCTGCCTCGCCTTCTCCTGCAACCCGCAGTCTGGAACCGCTGTCAACACCTGCCGGTACCTTTACCTTCAGCTTCTTGACATTCTTTACCGTCCCCGCACCGCGGCATTCCCTGCAGGGCTGGCTGATTATTTTGCCCTCACCGTGACATTTTGAGCATGGGCGTTCATTGACCATCTGTCCGAACATGGTATTCTGCGTAACGCGGATAAAGCCCGTTCCGTGACAGTCAGGACAGGTCTCAACCTTAGAACCCGGTTCTGCACCTTCGCCGTTGCAGTGGCTGCATTTTTCAGAGCGCTGCAGGGCAATTTCCTTTTCCACGCCGAATGCCGCTTCTTCAAAGCTTATTTCAAGGTCAAAGCGCAGATCAGCGCCACGCCTCGGACCTGTTGTATTCCTGCCCATCCCGCCGCGGCCCTGACCGCCAAAGAACATATCAAAAATATCTTCCATGCCGGCGCCGCCAAAGCCCTGACCGCCAAATCCGCCAAATCCTCCGGGACCGGCGCCGCCGTTTTCAAAAGCGGCATGCCCGAACTGGTCGTACTGGGCCCTCTTTTCCTCATCGGAAAGTACACTGTAGGCTTCACTGCATTCCTTAAACTTTTCGGCAGCTTCAGGATTGTCTTTGTTTACGTCAGGATGATATTTCCGCGCCAGTTTACGATATGCTTTTTTCAGCTCATCCTGGGTGGCAGTTTTCTGCACACCCAGGACTTCGTAATAATCTCTCTTGCTCAAAATCTACACCATCCTAAACAGGTTTATTTTTTATCTTCGTCAACAACTTCCGCGTCAACTACATCATCCTCAGGTTTCTTGGCGCCATCCTGCGCACCAGCATCACCTGCTGATGCCTTTGCTGCCTCAGTCTCTTTATAGAGTTCCGCGGACAGCTCATACAAAGGTTTGGTAAGAGCTTCCGTATCGGCCTTGATCTTCTCCAGATCCTCGCCTTTCATGGATTCCTTCAGAGTATCCATGGCGGCTTTTACTTTCGCGATCAGGTCATCCTTGCCTTTGCCTTCCATATCTTTCATGGTCTTTTCTGCCTGATAGCACAGGGAATCGGCCTGATTGTGTACCTCTACGCTTTCTTTGCGCTTCTTGTCAGCTTCGGCATTAGCCTCTGCTTCCTTAACCATTCTCTCAACTTCGCTCTTATCCAGGGAACCGGAAGAAGTAATGGTAATCTTCTGTTCCTTGCCGGTACCCAGATCTTTGGCGCTTACGTTTACAATGCCGTTGGCATCAATATCAAAGGCCACCTCAATTTTAGGTACCCCGCGCGGAGCCGCAGGAATGCCTGAGAGTTCGAAACGTCCCAGTGTCTTGTTGTCCGCTGCCATTTCGCGCTCGCCCTGGAGCACATGAATGTCAACGGAAGGCTGGTTGTCTGCAGCCGTGGAGAAAATCTGCTTCTTGGAAGTAGGAATGGTCGTATTGCGCTCAATAATTTTGGTGAATACGCCGCCCAATGTCTCAATACCGAGAGACAGCGGGGTTACATCCAGCAGCAGCACATCCTTGACTTCGCCTGCCAGAACGCCTGCCTGGATGGCAGCGCCTACGGCAACGCATTCGTCAGGATTGATGCCGCGATGCGGCTCTTTGTTGATAAATTTCTTCAGGGCTTCCTGAACTGCAGGGATACGGGTTGAGCCGCCTACCAGAATAACCTTGTCAATGTCGCTGCCTGTTACCCCGGCATCGGACATGGCCTGGCGGGTCGGTCCCATGGTGCGTTCCACAAGATCTGCAGTCATTTCGTCAAATTTTGCCCTTGTCAGATCCATATCCAGATGTTTCGGACCGTCGGCTCCTGCGGTAATAAAAGGCAGGTTGATGTTCGTGGTTAAAACACCGGATAATTCAATTTTGGCTTTTTCGGCAGCTTCACGCAGACGCTGCATTGCCATACGGTCACTGGAAAGATCTATTCCTTCCGTTTTCTTGAAATTATCAACCATCCAGTCAATAATCTTCTGATCAAAATCGTCGCCGCCAAGGTGGGTATCACCATTAGTAGCCTTAACTTCAAATACGCCGTCGCCCATTTCCAAGATGGACACGTCGAATGTACCGCCGCCAAGGTCATAGACCATAACGGTATGGTCATCGCTCTTGTCAATGCCATAAGCCAGTGCGGCGGCAGTAGGCTCGTTAATTATACGCAGAACCTCAAGGCCTGCAATTTTGCCGGCATCCTTTGTAGCCTGGCGCTGGCTGTCAGAAAAATAGGCAGGAACGGTAATTACTGCCTGGGTTACGGTTTCGCCGAGATATTTTTCGGCATCACCTTTCAGTTTCTGCAAAATCATGGCAGAAATTTCTTCCGGAGAGTATTGTTTGCCGTCGATAGTTACTTTATAGCTAGTACCCATCTGACGCTTAATGGAGCTTACAGTCCTGTCCGGATTGGACACGGCCTGACGTTTTGCCAGCTGCCCTACCAGGCGCTCGCCGGTTTTTGAAAAACCTACGACGGACGGTGTCAGGCGGCTGCCCTCCTGATTTGTGATAACTGTCGGTTCGCCGCCCTCCATTACGGCAACGACAGAGTTTGTAGTACCTAAGTCAATACCAATTACTTTAGACATGATTTATTCCTCCTTGAAATAATTGTTTTATTAATAATGATTTTATTTTCAGGGATCAGCCTATTCATGGCTGATGACCCTTACTTTGCTGTGACGAATGACCTTATCATGCAATTTATAGCCTTTTTCCAGAACCATATCAATGGTTTCATCTTCCAGCTCAGGGTTTTCCCCGCGCAGTACGGCTTCATGCAGGTTAGGGTCGAATTTTTTGTTCATGGCCTCGATTTCCTCAACGCCGAGTTCCTTAAAAACTTCCGCAAACTGTTTCCTGATCTGCTTCATTCCCGTAAGCAGGCTCTCTGGGTCCGCGGTTTTAGCGGCACTTTCTTCCGCCCGCTCGAAATTATCCAGTACCTTCAGAAATTTACTGACAACGCCCGCCGTAACAAAAGCGGAAAGCTGTGTCTTTTCCTGCTGGGAACGCCGACGGAAATTTTCAAAGTCCGCCTGCAGCCGCAGCAGCCTGTTTTTCAGATCGGCTATTTCCTGATCTTTTGCATCAGGTATATCCTCTCCGCCAGTTTCTTCAGAAGCCGCTTCGTCGTTTTCTTCGGAAATTTCTTCAGTTTCTTTTTCCATTTCCTGCTCTGCGGCAGTATCTTCTTCCTTTTTTAACTTCTCATCCTGTTGCAAAGCCCTTCCTCCTCTTTATCATTCATTCTGCTGGAACATGGTTTTCAAATATTTATGTAAATAATCCATAACGGAAATTACCTTACCGTATTCCATCCTGGTCGGCCCCAGCACCGCCATTGTTCCGACAATCCTGCCGTTTAATCTGTAGGTGGCCTGCACCATGCTGCAGTCCTGGATTCCAGTAAACTTATTCTCGCTGCCGATGGTTATTTTGAGACCGCTGTCGGCATCCGCTTCCAGAAGGTCACGTACTATTTTCTCTTCCTCAAGAATTCCCAGCAGATTCTTCACTTTTTCCACGTCCCGGAATTCCGGCTGGTTAAGCAGCTGCTTGGTTCCCCCCAAAAAGACCCTCTGCTTTCTGCGGCTGCTGTTTATCTTCCGTATTGACTGTACCAGTGATGCAAACAGCATTTTATCGCCTGCAATATCACTCCGTACCTCTTCCAGAAGCGCACTGTTTATTTCGGAAAGCTTACGTCCTTCGAGAAGCCTGCTGATGCGGCCTGCCATGTAGTCCATCTCACTGGGCCGCATGCCCAGCGGTATTTCTACCACACCGGTATCCACATTGCCGTCACCTGTAATAATACAAAGTATGGCATGCCTCTCGTCCAATGGCAGGAATTTCATATATTTAAAGTCTGCCTCCGTGTCGCTGTTTGCCAGCACCATGGAAACATTCTGCGTCATGCGGGACAAAATCTTGGCCGTGGATTGGAAAATTTCATCAATACTGCGGCGCCGCTCATTAAACCAGCTGTTAATCAAAGCCATATCGTTATCCGTAAGGGATCCCGGCTCAATTAATGAATCCACATAGAGACGGTATGCCTGGGCGGAAGGAATACGGCCGGCGGAAGTATGCGGCTGTTCCAGATACCCCAGCATTTCCAGGTCGCTCATTTCATTGCGGATAGTCGCCGGGCTTATCCCCAGATCATATTTTCTGGCAATGGTTCTCGAGCCTACCGGCTCTGCGGTGGAAATATAATCTTCAATTATAATCTGAAGAATTCTTTTCTTTCTTTCGTTTAACATAGTTTCACCCCAGTTTGCTGTTAGCACTCTAAATAGTCGAGTGCTAACACCTTGATATAAGAATAGCACCCCCTATTATCCTTGTCAACAGTTTTTTTATAAATTTTAAATTTTCACAAAAATTTCAAAAATTCTATTTCCTACGGCCATACCCTGTCTGCTCAAACGCAGACGTCCGGCCGCCGCATCGTGGATTAGCAGTTCCTGGTCCAGGAAGGATGCTGTTTCCCGTGCAAACTTTTCCATTATATCTATGCCGAAACGTTTTTCTGCCTCTTTCAGATCTACCCCTTCTGCCATGCGCAGCCCGAGGAACATGAATTCCCCTATTTTTTCGTCCTGTGTCAGATATTCCGTATCATAAGAAAAATCATTCCGCCGTGCCTGCGTAATGTACTGCATTACGCTTGCCGTGCCCGTCCAGCGTTTCTCTCCGTCAAAACTGCAGGCAGCAGTTCCGAAGCCAAGATAAGGGAAATAGTGCCAGTATACAGTGTTATGCCTGGCAATGCGCCCGTTTTTTGCATAATTTGAAATTTCATAGCGCCTGTACCCTTCTTTTTCCAGCATTTCCTGCAGAAGGCTGTACATAGCGAAAATATCATCATCACTCGGAATGATGACCGTCTTGCTGGCAGCAAGCCTCGCCAGAGAAGTATTTTCCTCTAAAGTCAGCCCGTATGCGGAAATATGCCCTAAGTTAAAACCGATTACACCTTTTACCGTCTGCCTCAGACTTTCAGCATCCTGTCCCGGCAGACCATACATTATGTCGGCATTTATGTTGTCAAATCCAGCCTTTTCAGCCATATTCAGGGCTTCCCTCGCCTCCTCTGCGGTATGGATGCGCCCGATGGCTTTCAGTTCGCCGTCATTTAACGACTGGACTCCAAAACTTATGCGGTTAAACCCCAGTCTGCGGAAAAAACGCAGCTTCTCCAAATTAACGGTACCCGGATTTGCTTCAATAGTCTTCTCCGATAAATTATCCCACATGCCGTGTTTCTGCAGCTCATCTGCTATTTTTGCCAGAGATGTTTCCGGCAACAGTGAAGGCGTGCCGCCACCGAAATAGACAGTAGGGCTTTCAGTGATTTCCATTTTTCCGCCGGCAGCAATTTCCCTGCATACGGCATCTGCATAAGTATCCATTATCTCCCTGTCAGGGCATGTGAATGAAATAAAATCGCAGTACAGGCATTTTTGCAGGCAGAAAGGAATATGCACATAAATCCCCTGTGCCCTCTGCCATAACTCCCTTTTATTTTTCAATCCTGCAATATTTTTTCCCACCGCGTATTTCTCCTACCCAAATAAAATTATTTACACACTCCCGATATTTTCGTTGTCGAATCAAAAATACCTCTAAAATACGGGCCTGTATTTTAGAGGTATTATAATTTTTGGAAGTACTGTCTTAAATAGCTGCTTCAACAGCTTCGGTCATCTTTTTAACATATTCATAAACATATTTTGGGGAATCTTCGCCATATTCTTCAATAATTTTTTCAATGGCACTCCCCACTATGGCCCCATCGCTTACTTTTGCCATGTCGTATGCCTGTTTGGGTTCCGCAATGCCGAATCCTACAGCAGCTGGAATATTCGTAGCTTTACGCACTTCTTCCACGATTGTTTTCATGTCGGTTGTAATATTGCTGCGTATGCCTGTAACCCCAAGGGATGATACAAGATAAACATATCCTTCCGCCTGGCTGGCAATCATTTTTATCCTGTCTTTGGATGTTGGGGCAATAAGCGGAACCAATGCAACCTGGTATTTTTTGCTGAAAGGCAAGAATTCCTCCCTCTCCTCAAAAGGCGTATCGGGAATGATGACTCCGTCCACGCCTACATCTTTGCAGCGGGCAAAGAATTTTTCACAGCCATAGGCATAAATGGGATTAGCATATGTCAAAAATACGAATGGCACATCTGTGTCCTGGCGTGTTTCCTTCAGCATGTCAAAAATCTTATCAGTGGTTGTTCCTGCAGAAAGGGCACGGATATTAGCCCTTTGAATAACCTTGCCTTCAGCCACCGGATCGGAAAAAGGAATTCCTATCTCCACGATTCCCGCTCCTGCCTTAACTATTGTAAGAATTAATTTTTTTGTCATCGCCAGGGACGGATCTCCCGCTGTTATAAAACTTATAAAAACCTTTTTCTTCTCAGCAAAAACCTGTTCAAGTCTATTCATGCAAATCCACCCCCATGTAACGTGCAATAGCTGCCACATCTTTATCCCCGCGGCCGGAAATGTTAATGACCATAATCTTGTCTTTTCCCATGGTAGGTGCCAGTTTCATGGCATAAGCAACAGCATGGGCACTTTCAACGGCCGGAATAATTCCTTCCATTTTAGACAAATAACTGAATGCCTCCACTGATTCCTTATCCGTTGCCGATACGTATTCAGCACGGCCAATATCATGCAGATATGCATGTTCCGGGCCTATGCCCGGATAATCAAGTCCTGCTGAAATGGAATATACCGGCGCAATCTGTCCGTATTCGTCCTGCAGGAAATAAGATTTCATTCCATGGAAAATACCCATGGTGCCATTGGCAATTGTAGCCGCATTTTCCGGAGTATCAACACCGCGCCCTGCCGCTTCAACGCCAATAAGACGCACGTCTTTTTCCTTTATAAAATCATAGAAGATTCCCATGGCATTGGACCCGCCGCCTACACACGCAAGTATTACATCCGGCAACCGCCCTTCTGCCGCAAGGATCTGCTCCCGCACCTCTTCGCCAATAATCTTCTGGAAGTCACGCACCATCTCCGGATAAGGATGCGGGCCCATAACACTGCCGAGAACATAATAAGTATCTTCCACTCTCTCAGTCCATACGCGCAGGGCTTCATTTACGGCATCCTTCAAAGTCTGGGTACCGCTTTCCACTGGAACTACCTTGGCTCCTAAAAGCTCCATCCTGAATACATTCAGGGCCTGCCGTACGGTATCTTCCTTACCCATATACACGACGCATTCCATATCCATAAGTGCGCCTGCGGTAGCTGTGGCTACACCGTGCTGGCCTGCCCCTGTTTCTGCAATGATACGTTTTTTGCCCATCTTTTTGGCCAGCAGGGCCTGCCCCAGCACATTATTGATTTTATGTGCTCCGGTATGGTTCAGATCTTCCCTTTTTAAATAAATTTTTGCCCCGCCAAGATCTTTCGTCATTCTCTCAGCATAATACAATAATGACGGTCTGTTTGCATAATTCCTGTATAAGGTTTGTAATTCCTCGTTAAACTGCGGATCATTTTTGTAAAACTCATAAGCCTGCTGCAGTTCCAGCACCGCGTTCATCAAGGTTTCCGGGATATACTGCCCTCCATGGGCTCCGTATCTTCCATTATTCATCGTCTGCTCTCCTCACTTTTTTAATAAATTCTTCTATTTTAATGGCATCTTTAAATCCGTCTGTTTCCACCCCGCCGGAAACATCTATGCCAAAGGGATCTATTTTTTTTATGTCTCCGATATCCGCCGCCGTAAGTCCGCCTGCAATAAAATACGGTTTGCACACGGCACAGTCACGCATAATACCAACATCAAACTGGATGCCGCTGCCTCCGTACTGCCCCTTCACATAAGTGTCAAAGAGGAAATAGTCACAGGGATAATCTGCTGCCTCCAGAAGTGACTTCTTACCCTTTACCCTAACAGCCTTAATAACCGGCAGGGCAATTTCCGCTTTCAGCCTTTCGCAGTAAGCATTATCCTCATCCCCATGCAACTGTACGTAATTTATAATTCCTCGCTCAGCCAGCTTCTTTATGCGGCTTATTTCTTCATTTACAAAAACGCCAACTGCAGAAATTCCGGGATTCAGCATTTTTTTCAGTTCAGATGCCTGATCATCACTTACCTGCCTTTTGCTCTTTGCAAAAACAAAGCCTATAAAATCCGGCCTGAAAATATTCACGCACCTGATGTCTTCCGGCCGGCTGAGACCGCAGATCTTAACCTTCACCGCAGCTCACCACGCAATTCTTTCAGCATTTCACGGGCATTTCCAGCCCGCATCAATGCCTCGCCTATGAGGGCCACCTCAATGCCTGCAGCTTTCAGTTCATTTACTGCCGCTGCGGAAGTAATCCCGCTTTCTGCCACAAAAATCTTTCCTTCAGGCATCTTCTTTTTAAGGTTCAGGCTGTTGCCGACATCCATCGAAAAATCCTGCAGATTGCGGTTATTTACGCCGATGATTTCCGCACCGGCCGCTAAAGCCATCTCCATCTCGTTTTCATTGTGAGTCTCCACCAAGGCCGCAAGCGACAATTCTTTTGCAAGATGAAGATATTCCCCAAGCTGTCCTGCACTTAAAATACTGCATATAAGCAGTACAGCATCGGCGCCTATGGTCTTTGCCTCATAAATCTGGTATTCGTCAACAGTGAAATCCTTGCGCAAAATCGGCAGATTAACAGTTTCTCTGATATTGCGCAAATATTCGTCAGTGCCAAGAAAGAACTCCGGTTCCGTGAGGCATGATATCGCTGCTGCCCCGCCATCTTCGTATTCTTTTGCTTTTTTCAGATAAATATCTGAAAAATCTGCGGCAATTATCCCTTTTGAAGGAGATGCCTTCTTCAGCTCCGCGATGATTTTAAAGCCTTTTTTCGTCAAAGCACCCTTGAAATCCTTTCCCGGAGGAAGTCCCTCTGCCTCACTTCGTACGGTTGCAGTACTTTTCTGTGCTTTCAGCCCTGCTATTCTATTTTTAGTCGCTTCCGTGATTTTATCCAAAATCATATCTGTGCCACCACTATTTCAGCGCATTGGTCATTTCAACAAATTTCTCCATAACTTTAAGGGCCTTGCCGCTGTCAATCATTTCTTCCGCCAGTTTCACGCACTCTTTCATTGTCCCTTTACCTGCCAGATAAAGACCCGCTCCAGCGTTCAGAAGAATTACATTGCGCTTTGCACCGCGCTCTTTGCCGCTTAAAATATTTTTAGTTATAACTGCATTTTCATTCGCCAGACCGCCTACCAGTTCATCCCTGCTGCAGCGGGGCAATCCCAGATCCAAAGGCTCCAGCTCATATTCCTTAAAGGTTCCGTTATCAATCTCTACAACAGTATTAGCGGCGCTGACCGTAAGTTCATCCAGACCGTCGTTACTGTATACAACCATACCGCGTTTCACGCCAAGATTACTGAGCACCCTGGCCAGAGGATTAACCAGAGCCTTATCATAAACGCCAAACAGCTGTATGCTGGCAAAAGCAGGATTGGAAAGCGGTCCGATAATATTGAAAACAGTTCTTATCCCTATCTCCTTACGCACTGGTCCGGCAAAACGCATGGAAGCATGATACTTCTGCGCGAATAAGAAACACATATTAATCTTTGCAAGCAATTCCTCATTTTTAGCTGCATCCAGTTCAATATAAGCACCAAGGGCTTCCAGCACATCCGCAGCCCCGCTTTTGCTGGATACGCTGCGGTTGCCGTGTTTAGCGACCTTCACACCTGCCGCCGCAATAACAAAGGCACTCGTTGTGGAGATATTAAAGGTATTGGCACAGTCACCGCCGGTACCTACGATTTCCAGAACGTCTTCCTTAACGGTAACCCTCGTACACATTTCACGTGTTACTCTGGCACAGGCCGTTATTTCCTCAATAGTCTCTCCCTTCATTCTAAGGGCCGTAATCAGGGATGCTATCTGGGCATTGGTCGCATTACCTTCCATAATTTCCCGCATGGCTCCTGACATTTCCGCATCATTTAAATCCTCATGCATAGCCAGTTTATTAATTGCTTCTTTAATCATTATTCTTCACTCCATTCATTATTTTAGATTGTCTATATTCAGATCTTGAGAAAATTCTGCAGGATCTTCCTACCGTCAGGCGTCATTATGGATTCCGGATGAAACTGCAGGCCGAATACCGGGTATTTTTTATGCTGCAGCGCCATTATTATGCCGTCCTCAGTAGTGGCGGTAACTTCCAGGCACTTAGGCAGTGTATTTTTGTCAACTATCAGCGAATGATAGCGTGCTGCTTCAAAACAGTCCGGCATATTTTCCAGGATTTTGCTTTTTGCTTTCAGGTAAATCCTGTCTGCTTTGCCGTGTACTATTTTCGGTGCATGAATTACATCTCCGCCAAATGCTTCCCCAATGGCCTGGTGTCCGAGGCAGACACCTAAAATAGGACATTCCCCGGACAGTTCCCGAATTACATCAAGACATATCCCTGCCTCCTTGGGAGTACAGGGCCCGGGTGAAAGAATTATGTGGCTCGGGTTTACCGCCCTTATTTCATCAACTGTTATTTTGTCATTGCGCACAACTTTGATATCCTCTGTTATTTCCCCCAGCAGCTGATAAAGGTTAAACGTAAAGCTGTCGTAATTATCAATTATCAGTAACATCTTATCCCTCCTCTGCCGCCAGCTGCAGTGCTTTCATACAGGCGCCCGCTTTATTTACGGTTTCCTGATATTCATTTTCCACCACGGAATCTGCAACAATACCGCCTCCGGCCTGAACGTATACCATGTTATCTTTCTTTATCATTGTGCGGATAGTAATGCATATATCCATGTTCCCACCAAAATCCAAATATCCCATTCCGCCTCCGTATACCCCACGGCGCTCAGGTTCCAGTTCATCTATGATTTCGCAGGCCCTTATTTTAGGAGCACCGCTTAAGGTTCCAGCCGGGAATACTGCTGCCAGTGCCGACAGCGCATCTTTATTTTCTTCAAGCCTTCCCGTAACCTTACTTGTTATATGCATGACGTGGGAAAAACGTTTAATGCTTTTATATTCAGTAACCTTAACGCTCCCGAATTCACTTACCCTACCAATATCATTGCGGCCCAGGTCAACCAGCATATTATGTTCCGCAATTTCCTTTTCATCTGAAAGAAGCTCATCTTCCAGTGCCTTGTCCTCAATTGCGGTAGCACCGCGCTTCCTGGTACCCGCAATCGGCATACTGACAATTTCCCTGCCAATGACCTTAACAAGGGTTTCAGGCGAACTTCCTGCAATTTCAAGATCATCGTTATGTAAAAATACCATATATTGGGAAGGGTTTGTCGTTCTTAAATAACGGTAAGCATTGAATAAGCTGTCATGATATTCCGCACTGAATTTCTGGGAATAAACTATTTGGAAGGCATCCCCGTCTGTTATATAATCTTTGCACCGCAGCACATTTTTTCTGTACTGTTCTTTCGTCTGGTTGGATTTAAATTTCCCCAATTTTACTGGCTGTGGTTTAAGCGGCTGCACAGGCTGCATAATCATCTCTTCCATAGATGCTATTTCACGCTGTGCTCTAGCATAATTTACTTCCGGGTTATCCGTTTTGATGTTTACCATTAAAAATATTTTCTGCCGCAGATGGTCAAATGCAATAAGCTTATCAAATAGCAAAAGATCAACATCTGGAAATTCCGCAGCGCGTTTTTTATTTACTTTCATGTCCGGTTCACAGTAACGCATAAAGTCAAATCCGAATGTTCCCACCAGTCCGCCCGTAAATGTAGGCAGCCCATCTATCTGAGGCGCTTTGTATTCCTCAAGTATGCCGCGTATGCAGCTCAGGGGATCTGTTTCTTCAAACTTTACTGCCGCTCCACTTATGATTTCAGCTTTTTTGTCCGTAATCTTCAGGCGCAGAACCGGATCATAGCCGACAAAGGAATATCTGCCCCAATGCTCACCTCCTTCAATACTTTCGAGAAGGAAGTAATTCCTGCTGCTCCCGCGGATATTATTTAAAAAAGCCAGCGGCGTGAGCATGTCGGCAAAACATTCCTTAGCCACGGGAACAGCCTTATATTCCTTCCCATAGGATTTTACCTGCTCCAATGTTAAATTCAACAATTTCCTCACCTCACAAAATTATCTATTGCAGATTAAAAGCATATAAAAAAACCTGTCCCTGAATATTTCAAGGACAGGTTATAATTATAAACCTGCGGTACCACCTTGTTTCGCTGTTTCCAGCGCACTTAAGCAGAGTGCCAACACACCCCTCACCCTTAACGCAGATGCTACGTCACAGAATACTCTCACAGGTTTTACCTGCGATTTCACTGCACCCTCAACGGTCCATTTATCAAACTGCATTCTATCCGGCTCCCAGCTGCCCGGACTCTCTGTAAGCGCATCTTTTGACTTGATCTCCGTATCATAGGTTTTGTGGTCAGTTTTAATTTGTACTCAGTCTACCATTTATTCAAATATTCGTCAATAGATTTTTTCTAAAAAATATATTGAAAATTTTTCTGTCGTATTTTATTAAAGTATTTACAACATTTGCTTTATACTTCCAGACAAGTCTATTTGCCTGTCCTTCCTCTCTTGGTAAAAGGCTTCCCTTCCTTGCATAAGGGGCAATCTTCAGGAGAAAAAGTTTCAACATCCAAATGCAGCAGTGCTTCCGTGCGGATACCGAAATCAACCTTACCACCGCTGCGGTCGACAAGAAGGCCTACTCCTACCAGTTCGCCTCCCTGCTCTTTTACAACTTCCATGACCTCTCTCACACTGCCACCGGTAGTTACGATATCCTCGACTACCAGTACGCGCATACCTGGTTCAATATGAAAACCTCTTTTTAATGTCATTTTGCCATTTTCACGCTCAGTAAAGATTGCTCTTGTCCCAAGGGCTTTGCCCACCTCATGTGACAGCAGTATACCTCCCGTAACAGGACCTACAACTATTTCCACATTGGCATCAGCATACCGCCTGGCAATCTCCTGACAGAGTTTCTCGGTATATTTCGGATGCTGCAGTACGTTAAATTTCTCAACATACATCGGACTGTGCAGTCCGCTGGTCAGCAGGAAATGCCCGTGCAGCACTGCCTGGGTTTCTTCCAGCATTTTCATTACATCTTTTTCTTCCAGCATTTTTTACACTCCTTTTATTTCTGACGCTATTGCTTCTGCAGCAGCCCTCCTGTTTTCTGCTTTAGTAACCGGTCGCCCTACTACTATATGGGTCGCGCCGTTTTTTAAAGCTGCAGCAGGTGTTGCTACTCTGCTTTGATCATCCAGTGCTGCTCCTATAGGCCGCACACCTGGGGTAACTATAAGGAAATCTCTGCCGCATGCCCTGCGGATGGCCGCAGCTTCTTTCGGGGATGCAACCACACCATCCATTCCGGCCTCTTTTGCCAGAGATGCAAGTGCTATTACCTGCTCTGCAATTGTATTTTTGTAATTCAAATCGGCAAACTGTATTTCGTCCATGCTTGTCAGTACCGTAACAGCCAGAAGCTTTGGCGGCTTTTTCCCCTCTTTTGCAGCAGCTTCATGCACTGCTTCCGCGGCTTCAAGCATCATTTTCCTGCCACCTGTAGCGTGGAGATTCAGCATGTCAGCTCCAAGGGCCGCAAGCACGGTCATAGCATGCGCCACGGTATTCGGTATGTCCTGCAGTTTTAAATCAAGAAATACTTTCTTCCCTTCTTCTTTTAAGAAACTGATAATTTCATTGCCTGCAGCATAATACAGTTCCATGCCGACTTTATAATAGCTTACGCTTTCTCCAAGTTCCCGTACGCATTTTTTGGCTTCTTCCGAAGTCGGGAAATCCAGGGCAACTATCAAACGGTCATCACATTCCATCTCCAATGCCTCCTCATTTTTTATAGTAGGGCATACTTTCTTTCCCTTCAGGCAGTGCCTGACCGATGATTTCCGTCACGTTTTTCATCCCGTGGCGGTCGAGATAGTCCAGCATTCCTTTGGCAATAGTCTCTGCAGTGTCAGGCCTTACAAAGTTTGCCGTACCGACCGCTACGGCACTGGCACCTGCCAGCATGAACTCTATGGCATCTTCGGCACACATGATTCCGCCCATGCCTATGATGGGCACACTCACCGCCTGAGCCACCTGATAGCACATGCGGACTGCCACGGGCCTTACGGCAGGCCCGCTAAGTCCGCCTATAATATTTCCCAGTACGGGTTTCCTGCGTTCTATGTCAATTTTAGTGCCGATAAGCGTATTAATTAAGGATATAACATCAGTACCTGCAGCCTCCACGGATTTTGCCATGGATACTATATCCGTAACATTAGGCGACAGCTTTGTAATAACCGTTTTTGATGTAGCAGCCTTCACCCGTGATACGACATCCGCAGCTGCTTCAGGGCATGTACCGAAAACTATCCCTCCTTCCCTTACGTTGGGGCAGGATATATTTATTTCCAGTGCATTGACTCCGTCTACATTAAGTTTTTCTGCAACTTTCCCGTATTCCTCCGGGGTGTGTCCGTAAATATTAACAATTACCGGTACGTCATAGCGTCGTAACTGCGGCAGGGTATTCTCAATAAAATAATCAGCACCCGGATTTTCCAAACCAATGCTGTTCAGCATTCCGGAAGGCGTTTCAACAGCCCGCTGCCCGGCATTTCCTGCAGATGGCAGCAGCGATGTGCCTTTTACGGTTACGGCACCTACTTTTTCCAAATCCAGAAAATCCCTGAATTCCAGGCCAAACCCGAACGTTCCGGAACCTGTAGTAACAGGCGTCTGCATTTTAAGCCCGGCCAGTTCTACAGCCAGACGTCCGCCGTATAAGGATTTCACCATTCCTTGACCTCCTCCGCCCAGAATACCGGCCCGTCAGTGCATACTTTCAGGCGCTTTCCAATTCCCTGGAAAGAGCAGGACAGACATGCTCCCAAGCCACAGGCCATATATTTTTCCAATGAAACCTGACATTTTATACCTGCCTTAATGCATTCAGCGGCTACTGCTTTCATCATTGGCACAGGACCGCAAACATAAACACAGTCATATCCTTCCTGCAGCATCTGCGGCAAAAGTTCCATTACGGTACCTTTTGTACCTTCACTTCCATCATCTGTAGTAACAAGAATTTTCCGGCATATTTTCTCATACAGGCTGCGCCAGAAAAGTTCTTCCCTGTTGCGCCCGCCCATCAGTAAATATGCGCTGCCTTCTAATTTGTCTGCAAGAAACAGCAGCGGTGCAAGGCCCAGTCCTCCGCCTACCAACAGCGGCTTTTCCGCACTTAAATCAAATCCTCTTCCCAAAGGGCCAACTATGCTTAAAGTGTCACCTTTACAGGCTTCTGCGAGGATTTTCGTGGCATCACCAATAATCCTGTAAATCATGGAAAACGTACCTTTTTCCCTGTCTACTCCTGCTATACCCAGCGGCCTTCGCAGCAGCGGCATGGAATTTCTGCATACCTGCACGTTGACGAACTGGCCCGGTTCCGCCTGCCGTACTATTTCGGGTGCATAAACCTCTATTAATTTGGTGCTGTCGTTCAGGAAGTACTCTTCAGTAATCTTCACATCAGCAATAGTTTTTGCCATGTTTAATCCTCCAAATTAAGATCCTGCAAGGCTACGACACTCACTATCCGGCGACGGCGCATAACACTCATGACATGCTGCAGTTCGCTAGCCGTATCAAGAGATGTCAGGCAAGCAATTGCATGCTCGACAGTGGAACGCCTGATTTTAAAGCCGTCCCTCTCGGCATCGCGCCCGTGATTTGTGGTATTAATTACCATGCTGATATGGCCTTCTTTAATGTCATCCAGAATATTTGGTTTTCCTTCACTTAATTTGACAGCCCTGCGTACATGTACGCCTTGTTTCCCGATATATTCGGCCGTACCGCCCGTAGCGGTAATTTCGTAACCTAAATCTTCAAATCCTTTGGCAATCTCTGCAGCTTCCGGTTTATCCATGTCAGATACGGTAATTAAGATGGATCCTTCATGCGGCACATTAATCCCTGCGGCGATACATGCCTTGTATAGGGCGCGGCTGTACTTATAGTCCACGGCCATTACTTCGCCTGTTGATTTCATCTCCGGTCCGAGGGTAATATCAACATTGCTCATTTTGTTGAATGAGAACACCGGTGCCTTAACCGCGTAGTAATCAGGGAAAAGCCTTAATCCCGGCTTATATCCCTGTTCTTTCAGCGACCGTCCCATGGCAGCCTTGGTAGCCACATTGACCATGGGCACACCTGTGACTTTACTCAGGAAAGGTACTGTCCTTGAAGAGCGGGGGTTAACTTCAATTACGTAAACCTGATTGTCACGTACAATGTACTGAATGTTTATCATTCCCTTAACTTCCAGTCCCAAAGCCATTTTATTGGTAAATTTTATTATGGTTTTAATTACGCTTTCGCTTAATGTGCGGGGCGGATAAACCGCAATGGAATCCCCTGAATGCACGCCTGCCCTCTCCACATGTTCCATAATGCCAGGAATAAGGACAGCCGTACCATCACAGATCGCATCAACTTCGACCTCCGTGCCAAGCAGATAATGATCAACTAGGACAGGATGTTCCCTAGAAGCTTTAACGGCACTTGACATATAGTGCTTCAGTTCATCATCATTATAAACGATTTCCATGGCCCGTCCGCCAAGCACGTAAGACGGGCGTACCATTACCGGGTAACTGACATCTGCTGCTGCTTTCAGGGCTCCTTCGGTATCAAATACCGTATGTCCCTTCGGTCTCGGAATATCGCATGATGTAAGCAGCTCATCAAAACGTTCCCTGTCCTCAGCACGGTCAATGCTGTCAACGCTGCTGCCTAAAATCTTCACACCGGCCTCTGAAAGAGGGCCTGCCAGATTAATTGCTGTCTGGCCGCCAAATTGTACAATTACTCCTTCAGGCTGTTCCTTGTCAATTACATTCAGGACATCTTCTACCGTCAGCGGCTCAAAATACAGCCGATCGGAGATATCAAAGTCCGTAGAAACCGTTTCAGGGTTATTGTTAATAATAACGGTTTCATAGCCCATTTCCTCGAGAGCCCAGACGGAATGGACTGAACAGTAATCGAATTCCACTCCCTGTCCTATACGGATGGGACCTGATCCCAGTACAACAACCTTTTTTCTGTCACTGACGCCTACTTCATCCTCGGTAGCATATGTGGAATAATAGTAGGGTGTCGCCGCTTCAAATTCCGCAGCACAGGTGTCAACCATCTTGTAAGTTGGAATAATCCCATAGCCTTTGCGCAGATTGCGGATCTCCATCATTGTTTTCCCCGTAAGGGCTCCAATAACGTTATCAGCAAAACCCATCTGTTTTGCCTTTAGAAGCAGTTCCTTGGTAAGTTCCTGGGTTTTTAATGCATTTTCCATGTTTACGATATTACGGATCTTAACAAGATACCACTTGTCAATCATGGTGATATCGTAAATATAATCAATGCTTACTCCACGCCGCAGGGCTTCTGCAATGACAAAAGCACGTTCGTCGTCGATAAGCTTAATGCGTTCTTTAATTTCCTCATCGCTTAAAGTTCTGAGTTCCGGAATTTCCAAATGACTGAGACCGATTTCCAGGGAACGGACAGCTTTCAGGAGGGAAGCCTCAAAGGTTCTCTCAATAGCCATAACTTCTCCGGTTGCCTTCATTTGTGTGCCTAATGTACGGTCTGCAGTAACAAATTTATCAAAAGGCCAGCGTGGGAACTTTAAAACAATATAATCAATGGCCGGTTCGAAGCAGGCCTTGGTCTTTTTGGTAACTGCATTTTCAATCTCATCCAGATTATAGCCTACGGCAATTTTACTGGTGACTTTGGCAATCGGATAACCCGTGGCTTTGGAAGCCAGTGCCGAACTGCGGCTTACGCGCGGATTAACTTCAATCACATAATAGTTTTCTGAATAAGGATCGAGAGCAAGCTGCACATTACAACCGCCGCATACTCCAAGCTCACGCACGATATCAATGGATGCCTGGCGCAAAAGCTGTACTTCACGGTCATTTAATGTCTGAGCTGGTGCAACAACTATGGAGTCCCCCGTATGTACTCCCACAGGATCCATATTTTCCATAGAACATACCGTAATGCAGTTATCTGCAGCATCCCTGATTACTTCGAATTCTATTTCCTTCCAGCCGGCAATACTTCTTTCAATAAGACACTGATTAATAGGGCTGTAGCCCAAACCTTTATGGACAATATCCACCAATTCATCTTCGTTATCGGCAATGCCCCCGCCAGTTCCGCCAAGAGTATATGCCGGACGTACAATAAGCGGATAGCCAATCTGTTTGCCGAATTCACAGGCCGCCCTCACTGTTTCCACGATTGTACTTTCGGGAACAGGCTGATTGATCCTTTTCATTGTTTCCTTAAAACATTCCCGGTCTTCGCCTCGTTTTATAGCTGCAATCTGTGTTCCCAATAATTTAACCTTGTATTCGCTCAGAATCCCTTTTTCTTCAAGATCCATGGCCAGATTCAGGCCTATCTGCCCGCCTAAAGTTGCCAAAAGTGAATCAGGACGTTCCTGTTTAATCACTCTTTCCAAAAACTCGACATCCATAGGCTCAACATAAACACGATCGGCAATATTAACATCCGTCATGATTGTTGCCGGGTTGCTGTTTACCAGTACAACCTCCAGCCCTTCTTCCTTTAACGCCCGGCATGCCTGCGTGCCGGCATAGTCAAATTCGGCAGCCTGACCAATGATGATCGGGCCTGACCCAATGACAAGTACCTTTTTTACATCATTAAGCTTTGGCATGTTTATGACCCTCCATCATCTCAATAAAGCGTTGGAACAGAGCCTCATGGCCGCCAGGTCCCGGACAGGCTTCCGGATGATACTGTACGGCAAAGGTAGGATGGTCACCATAAGCCAGTCCCTCAATAGTTCCATCGTTCATGGAAATATGTGTAATTTCAATATTTTTGCCCTGCAGTGATTTCTCATCAACTGCATAGCCATGGTTTTGGGAGGAAATGACAATTTTACCATTTCTAAGCACTTTTACCGGCTGGTTTATACCACGGTGCCCGAATTTCATTTTATATGTATCGGCACCATTAGCAAGGGCCAGCAGCTGATGCCCCATGCAGATTCCGAAAATCGGCTTCTTACCCAGCATTTTTTTGATGTTTTCAATAACTTCAGGAACATCTTTCGGATCCCCTGGTCCATTGGAGAGAAAAATTCCGTCAGGTCTTACCGATAAAATCTCCTCAGCTGATGTATATGCTGGGAAAACGGTAAGCCAGCAGTCAAAGCTCTGCAGGTAGTTTAAGATATTCTGTTTTATCCCAAGATCCAGAACGGCCACGTGGTATCTGCCTTCACCTAGCGTATATTTTTCTGAAATAGTCACCTGTGCTATCTGGTCATGTACATCAGGTGTAGCCATAAGGGCATCAATTTCTTCCTGTGAAGTTTCTGCAGGTACGATAATGCCCTTTAAAACACCATAATCGCGTATTTTCCTTGTTATGGCACGGGTATCAACTCCAGTCAGCACCGGTACGTCCTGTTCCTGGAGAAACTGCGCCAAAGATTTCTCGCTGCGCCAGTTACTGGGATAATCGCACATTTCGCCGATTACATAGCCCTCAAAAAAAGATTTCCTTCCCTGATTGAACATGGGGTTAATGCCGTAATTGCCTACCAAAGGATAGGTCATTACTACAATCTGGCCACAGAAAGACGGATCGGTCAATGTCTCCTGATAGCCGCTCATTCCGGTAGTGAAAACAACTTCGCCCACTGCATTGTGACTGCCATAAAAATTACCGTCATAAACACTGCCGTCTTTTAGGATTAATTTCCCTTTCCTTGCTATTTCGTGCATAATACACCATCTCTCATTACAAATTCGCCCGCCAGAAGCGTAGCCACAGCTTTACCTTTGCACGCTTTGCCTTCATAGGGGGTTGCTTTACCGCGAGTATAAAATTTAGAGCTGTCCACGGTCCATTCCTTGTCCAAATCCATGATGGTAATATCGGCTATACTTCCCTCCTTTAAAGTACCGCCGTTGATTTTGAAAAGTTTTGCCGGTTCGCAGCTCATTTTGCTTATAATCGTGTTCAGATCAAATATTTTTGTATGATATAAATCCGTAAGAATTACTGCAAGAGAAGTTTCCAATCCGCAGAATCCGCACGGTGCATATCTGAATTCCACATCTTTTTCTTCAGGAGCATGCGGGGCATGGTCAGTTACAATAGCATCAACGGTACCGTCAAGCACGGCAGCCCTTAAAGCCTCCACATGCTCTTTACTCCTCAGCGGCGGCGAAACCCTGGCAGCTGAATTATACTTTATGCAGGCTTCATCCGTAAGGGTTAAATGATGTACGGTAACCTCACTTGTTATATTAACGCCCTTTTTCTTTGCCTGACGGACTATTTCGATGGCGCCTTTACTGGCCACATGGGCAATATGCACATGCGCACCAGTATACTCTGCAATCAGACAGTCACGTGCAACAGCAATGTCTTCTGCCACCGACGGCACACCGGGAACCCCAATACGCGCGGAAACCGCCCCTTCATGCATATATCCCTCTGCGTCAAGTTCAGGATCAATTGCATGACAGATTAAAGGTTTGTCAAATGCCGTAATATATTTTGCAGCCAGTGTAAAAAGTCTGCTGCTCTTCACATAGTGGCCGTCATCCGAAAAAGCCATTGCCCCTTTTTCTGCCATATCGCCCATTTCGGCAAGCTCTTCTCCCTTTTCGCCCTTGCTTATGGCGCCAATGACCTCAACATGCGCATAACCATCAGCTGCAGCACGCTGTTTAATTCCTGAAATAACAATGGAAGTATCAATGACAGGCTTAGTATTAGGCATACAGGCAACTGTAGTTACGCCGCCTGCTGCAGCTGCTTTAGTCCCGCTAATAATATCTTCTTTAGCTTCCAGTCCCGGCTCACGCATATGGGTATGTACATCTATTAATCCAGGCGTCACAACTAAACCCGCAGCATCAAATGTTTCGCCATCAGCCAAAGTCAGCCCTTGACCAATCTTTTTTATTTTGCCATTTTCTATCAATATATCAGTCACTGCATCAAGCTTCTGGCTGGGATCCACCACTCTGCCATTTTTAATCAATATTTTCAATGTGCTTCCCTCCTATCAAAGTCAAGAATAAGAGTGCCATGCGCACGGCAACGCCATTCTGCACCTGAGTACGTATGGCGGCATTATCGCAATAGCCTACTTCCCACGAAATTTCCAAGCCTCGGTTCATCGGGCCGGGATGCAGCACAATTACGTCCTCTTTGGCAAGTTTCAGACGTTTTTCATTAATACCGAATATCCTGGCATATTCCCGTGGTGATGGGAACAGTCCCTTCTGCTGGCGTTCCAGCTGAATGCGCAGAATATCCACGACATCAGCTCCTTCAATGGCATCTTCCACCCTCTTATGCACCGTTACGCCGAGAGCCTCTATGTCATGCGGCATCAAAGTCATAGGACCGGCCACATGTACGTCCGCCCCCATTTTCGTCCAGGCCGCAATATTCGTACGTGCCACACGGCTGTAAAGAATATCGCCTATAATGGCCATCTTCATGCCCTTAAGATCTTTGCCCTGCTCACGTATTGTAAACATGTCCAGCAGCCCCTGCGAAGGATGGGCGTGAGCTCCGTCACCTGCATTAATTACTACAGGGGAAGCAACGTCGGCAGCATATACAGCGGCCCCTTCAATAGGGTGCCTCATTACAATAGCGTCACAAGCCATGGATTGTACCGTAAGGATAGTATCCCGCAGGCATTCTCCCTTCACTACACTGGAGGATGCCGTAGTGATATTTACCACATCGGCGCCGAGATATTTCCCAGCCAGTTCAAACGATGTCCTTGTTCTTGTGCTGGGTTCATAAAACAAATTTATAATTGATTTTCCCCGCAAAGAAGGTGCTTTCTTTATATCCCTTTTCATTATCTTTTTCATTTCTGCAGCTGTCTGCAGAATGAGCTCGATTTCTTCAATGCTAAGGCTTTCCAGATCGAGTATATCCCTGCCGCTGAGAGATACAGTTGCTTTAGCCATTAATTTTACCTCCAATTTTGCATAATAAAAAACCTTCTTGTCCCGTGCCGGTACAAGAAGGCCGTTAGATATCGCTAAAAGTCTACCTTGAAGTCTCACAGGACTTTTTTAAAGGTATAAATTTTACATTTATATTTTACCACCGATATAACACATACGTCAAATTTTTTTGCTATTATTTTTCAAAAAAACAACTGGATTGCCTTTGTAATGGGCTCTGCTAGCTGTTCTGTGTCTTTTTTCCAGTTAAAATAATTTCAGCCATACTGCTGTATCGCAAAATACGGCTCAATAACATAGCTGCTGCCAAAGAACCTGCTGTCAGCAGCAGGTAAGCAAAAATTACTTTTTTTACCGTCATTACAATCCCATAATTTATGCAGAAACCGGCAATTATATCTAATAGCAGAGGATGTATAAGATAAATGATCAGGGAATACTTCGAAATCAGCTGTAAAGCCGAAAATAAGATGCCTTTGCGTGGCATTCGTCCCAGAAGTATACAGAAAAAAGCAATGCTCGCCAGAGTATAAAAAAGTCCCTGCGGGCTAAGCTGGTGATAAGTATTTGCCAGCATTGGCAAGGTATAATTCAGATTATTATAAGCATACAGGCAGCTTCCTAAAAGCCATGCAATGGAAACTGTATAGGCTGCCATCACTATACCCAAGTTTCCGTTGATACGGTCCATAAACTGCCTGCCGTAAATCGCAGCCAAAGCTCCGACTGTAAAAACAAGCAGGTAATGCAGGGGCAGATAATTCAGGCGGTAGATAAAAAAGTTCTTGATAATCTCGCTCCATCCGCTTACATCTATACCGGGATGGGTTGTCCAGTAATTAAAGCACAACTGGAAACAAAGCAGCAGAAAAAAACCTGCTCTAACCCCATGTTTCTCTATTTGCTGCACCAATATTCGCCACAGCGGGAAAAATGCATAAAACCATAGTAAAATAACCATAAAATACAGATGGTAGCAGCTCCAGCCGAAAAAAAGTTTTGAACAGATTTCGGGAACACTCCATTTCAGCGAATCTTTAGGAGAGAAATAATAAAAATACAATAGATACAGCAATGACCAGCTCAGATAGGGAATACCTACACGGCATAATCTTTCTTTTATAAAATCTGCATATTTTACATATTTTTTAATATTATAAAAAAGGCCGTAGCCGGAAATAAAAAAGAAGGAGGGTACGCTATAACGAGAGAACACCTCCAGAAAAACATAAAGCCAAAAATTGTCCGTAGCAACAGCAAGGGACCCTGCATGGATAGCAATAACTCCCAGCATGCAGACACTGCGCAAATTATCAATGACAGGATTTCGCATAAGCCTCCACTACCTTGCTTTTGCTCTAATAAATTTCTTTTTGGCAACTGAATATTATTATTTTAAATTGACATTACCCTCGTAAACTATGCCAGCTACTGCATCAACCGTAACAAGCTGGCCGTCTTCTAATGTTGAAACCGCATTCTGCGCTCCTACAATAACAGGAATCCCGAAAGTTAAACCAACAATGGCAGTACTGGACGTTAATCCGCCCTCTTCAGCAATAATTGCCGCAGCTTTTTGCGAGGCCGCCTGCACGAATTCATCATTCAGGACATCTACAACAAGTATGTCACCCTTCTGCAGTTTTTCATTAAAGTCACTTTCGGTACCCGCCTTACATATTCTGCCATTGACGGAAATTTTTCCAATGCCTACTCCGTTTACTAATCTCTTACCCACATTAACCACCTTGATAAGATTTGTACTTCCGGGAGTACCTATGGGAACTCCCGCTGTAATAACCACAGTTGCCCCGTCTTTAATAACGCCATTTGTCAGTGCACACTGCATTGACAAATCTATCATTTCGTCAGTGTTAGTAGAAAAAGGCCCCATCAATGGCCGTACTCCCCAATATAACTGCATTGCACGTACTTTTTCAGGTCTGCGCGAAACAGCAATGACGTCTGACTGCGGCCTGTATTTGGCAATCATTCTTGCCGTAAAACCAGATTCCGTAATGGTTAAAATTGCATCGGCGTGAATTTCCTGTGATATATGTGCACTGGCATGACTGACTGCCTCAGCAGGATGCATATGCTCCCCGCATCCGTTGCTGTTAACAAGCTGTGCATAGTTCAGGGCCCCTTCAGTCCTTTCCGCAATTTTAGCCATCGTTTCTACCGCTTCCAGGGGATATTTGCCGGAAGCAGTCTCGCCGCTTAACATGATTACATCGGTACCATCGAAAATAGAGTTTGCCACGTCACTGGCTTCGGCGCGTGTTGCACGATAGCTGTTTATCATACTCTCCAGCATCTGCGTGGCCGTAATGACAGGCTTGCCGGCAGCGTTGCAACGGGCAATAATTTTTTTCTGTACCAGCGGCACTTCTTCTGACGGAATCTCAACGCCCAGATCTCCACGGGCAACCATCACGGCATCCGAAACATCAATTATCTCATCAATATGCTGTACCCCGGCCTCATTTTCAATCTTTGAAATTATTCCAATACCTGAACCTGCTTCTTCCAATACTCTGCGTATAGCCAGAACATCATCAGCTTTCTGTACGAATGAAGCAGCAATGTAATCCATATCATGGGCGGCTGCAAATAAAATATCCTTCCTGTCCTGCTCGGAAAGAAACGGGAGATTCAGCTCTATCCCAGGGCAGGCTACACGCTTGCGGGAACTTAGCTCACCACCATTTATTACTTTGGTCCATATTTTGCATCCGTCAATAGAAACCACTTCCAGAGACAATAGCCCGTCCGCCAGCAAAATCATGCTTCCAGGCTTTACTTCATCCGGCAGGCCTGCATAATTTACGGAAGCCATATCTTCATTTCCGGTAATATTCTCAGTTGTCAGGCAGAATGTATCTCCTTCATGCAGATATACTTTATCTTCAGCAAAAAGTCCGAGCCGCATCTCCGGCCCTTTTGTATCTGCAATGGTAGCGATGATCTTTCCGGCTTTTTTTGCCGCCTGCCGCACTAAATCCAACCGTACCGCATGATCCTCATGCGAACCATGTGAAAAATTGAAACGGGCCAGATCCATTCCAGCCCTCATCATTTTTTCAAGTAGCTCTATATCATCCGTGCTTGGCCCCATAGTACAAATAATTTTAGTTTTCTTCATGGTTCTGCACCCCTTGATTGCTCCTGAAATTTATATTTAATTAAAATTATACAATAATATACCTAAAAGCATACATTTTCCGCAGGTATAGTTTACCTGCGGAAAATAATATTTTCTTAGCAAACAGATCATTACTGCTTATAATTTTTTATTTTATCAATAAGCTTCGGCAAAATCTCACAGGCATTACCTACAATACCGTATTGTGCCAGCTTAAATATCGGAGCGCTGGCATCTTTATTTATCGCAATTATAATATCTGAAGCATTCATCCCGGCAAGATGCTGAATAGCCCCCGATATTCCGCAGGCAAAATAAATTTTAGGAGTTACCGTCTTCCCGGATTGGCCCACCTGCTTCGAATGAGGAATCCAGCCTTCATCAACAATGGCACGCGAACCTGCCACAGAAGCATTTTCAAATAACGCAGCCAATTCTTCCAGCAACTTAAAATTATCAGGGCATCCCATTCCACGCCCGCCAGAACAAATAACCGACGCATCCTCGATTTTAATATCACCGCCGGCAGTAAGGTTTTCCTTGTTTAACAGTTTTACGCGGGATTCAGCGTCTTCACACACAAAATCTATAATTTCGCCAGTACGTGATGAATCTGCTTCCAGCTCTTTGAATACTTTCGGATGTACCGTACCCATCTGCGGACAATGATTCTCACATACAATAGTTGCGAGAATATTACCGCCCAGAGCCGGCCTGGTCCACTCCACTATATTGGTGGCAGGATCTATATCAATCTCCGTGCAATCAGCACATAGCCCTGTCTGCAACCTGGCGGCCACACGCGGCGCAAAATCACGTCCATCAGCAGTAGATCCGAACAAAACAACTTTTGGTTTATACTCATCAACCAGACGGCAAAAAGCGTTTACGTACAAATCAGTATTGTAATCGGCATACTGCTGCCCCGTAATACAGTAAACCTTATCCGCACCTGCTGCAATTAGCTTCTGCGGCAAATCTTTTTTTTCTGGGGCAAATAATATAGCGCAGCATTTTTCCTCAACCTTAACAGCCAGTCTTGCAGCAACACTTAACAATTCGTAAGCTACTTTTGCGGGTTCGCCGTTTTCAAACTCAACTGCAACCCAGATATCGTGCCCTTCCGTATTGTTTGGCTTTCCTGCAGCTTTCTCCTGCGAAATGGCTGAAATAGCTTCCACTGGACATTCGTTTATACAAGATCCGCAAGAAATACATTCTTCTTCCTTAATCCGTGCTTTATTATCTTCCATTTTCACGGCACCTACCGGACAGGTAGCAACACAAGATTCACAACTAATACATTTTTCTCTGTCTATGTCAATTGCCATACTTATTTCACCTCAGCGCGTAATAATTTGGGCCTGAACAAGTTTTTCAAATAACATGTCCACCGCTTTATCTACATCTTCTTCATTAATAATTTCACTCTGCACTACTGAAAGTTCTGGTGTGGAAACTTTTATTACCTTAGTGGGTGACCCTGTTAATCCTATAATAGCAGCGTCAAGCTTTAGGTCTGCTGCACTTGCGACAGGGATTTCTGTCTTGCGAGCTTTCATCTTTCCTTTGATGCTGGCAAAACGGGGTTCTTTCTCTGATCTGGTCACAGTTACCAAGAGCGGGGCCTGACAGGATACAGTCTGGGCAGTACTTTCATTTTCCCTTTCTATAATAAAAGTGTCATTTTCATATTTTATTGTTAATGATCCGGTAATTTGCGGAATAGACAGATGTTCTGCCATTTCCGGCCCGACCTGGGCCGTGTCCCCGTCAGCTGCCTGTTTGCCGCATAGTATCAAATCATAGTCCCCAATATATTGTACTGCAGCAGCCAGTGCCATACTGGTAGCCAGAGTATCCGATCCTCCTAAAGCTGGATCACTAACCAGAAGAGCATCATCTGCCCCCATGGCAATAGCTTCTTTTAATATATCAGCTGCCTGCGGAAGACCCATTGTAAGAGCCGTTACCTTGCCTCCGAATTTATCTTTCAGCTCTAGAGCAGCTTCTAAAGCCTGTTTATCAAACGGGTTCATAATATTTTCCACGCCACTGCGTATCAAAGTATGAGTTTCTGGATTTAATTTCACGGCTTCAATATCCGGTACCTGTTTCAGGCAAACTATGATATTCATTTATGTCCTCCTTGTGTTACAATGCAAAATATTTTTCTCATTGTAACATTTTTACAGTTATTCTTGCAAGCCTCTTCCTGTTTTTATCGCACTCAAAGCAGTTAATGATAAGTTACTGTTAACTGACAACAGCAGTATACATAATAGCTATTTTTGCAATGTAAAAATGTACGTAAAATACTTAGGCCCGCCGCAATTAAGGGCGAGCCTTGTATTATTAAATCATTTGTTATTTTTCCTTCATGTAAATGTTCATTCCAGGAACAGCACCATTTACGCCATTAGCGGCATATGCCTTGCTGATGTTCTCCATCAGATTGAAATATACATCCCAATAATTAGCGCTTTCAGTCCAGGCTCTTACAGTATATTCCACTGCATATTCCTTATAACCGGAAACCCTAGCGAATGGCGCAGGATCAGTTAATACATTCGGGGTAGCAGTTATAGCTTCGCGCAATGCTTTCTTAACTGTCTCAGTATCGTTGTTATAACCTGCACGAACTGCAATATCAACGCGGCGTAATTTTTCAGAGGAGAAATTCGTTATCTTTCCGCCAGCGACCTCACTGTTAGGTACAAAAATATCCTTATTGTCAACAGTCACTACCTTAGTACACAGCAGATTTATTTCATTTATAACGCCCTCAACTCCGCCAGCTTCAACATAATCCCCTGCTTTAAAAGGTTTTGCTACCAGCAACATAACTCCGTTTGCCAAGTTGGATAAAGCACCCTGTACGGAAAGAGCAATAGCAACAGCAAACATGCCTAAAACAGCAAGCAGCGAAGCGATAGGAATACCAATACTGTCAGCTATGATACATACTGCTACAAAGTCAAGTAATACTTTTATAACAGTACGCAGGAAGCCACATAACGTCGGCTCTATCTTCATATGCTCCAGTATTTTTTCTATGGGTATCATCAAAGCCTTAATAACAGTATGACAAATAATGAAAATTACAATTGCAGCAATGACATTGCCCACGGAGAAACTACCTACAGAAAAATTGAGGATCTCTTGAATAGTTTCCATTATAATCACAACTCCTTTACCTTTAATTAATTATTTTATAATAAATATAAAATATA
>JAJQAO010000027.1 GCA_021203775.1 Phascolarctobacterium sp. | reverse complement strand
AAGTAAAGGAGGTGTAAAAATGCTAAGAAGAATTGCTAGCTTGACTATTGCCGTTATATTTGCTGTAAATGGACTTATACTTGCTGATTATATTTTGCCTTATATTTCGGAATTTTTAGGTTATGATTTATACGGAAATGGTTTTTTTGACGTGGCTTTGGCCAATATTGCTTCTGGACTTGTTGGTTTGATTTTTGGATGGATTGGACTAGTAATTGCCCCTTTCCTTATAAACTTTGTTTTAAGTTATTCGGAGAAATTGGCGGTTATTCTATCCCGCATACCCACAGTTGATATTTTGCTGATGATACTCGGGATTGGCATAGGGCTTATCATTGCTAATTTGATTGGTGCACCATTTTCTCATATCCCGATAGTAGGACCGTACATACCAATTGTTTTCAGCCTTATTTTATCAGTGGTAGGTGCTAAAGTGGCGTTGCGGAAGCACAGTGATATTCTGGGATTTTTTGGCCGGTTGCCCGGGCTGCGTGGAAATAAAGGTGCGGAAACATATGGACCTAATCTGGAAGAAATTAAGGGGGGTCCACTGGCAGATCGTTTATATAGTAGTAATAAACTTCTTGATACAAGTGTTATTATAGACGGTCGTGTAATGGACATTTTGGCCGCCGGATTTTTAGACGGAAAGCTGGTAATACCGAATTTCGTTTTGGAGGAACTGCAGAAGCTTTCGGATTCTTCTGACGGGATGAAACGTGCTAAGGGACGTCGGGGGCTTGATCTTGTGAAAGACATGCAAAAGAGTTATCAGAACCAAGTATTGATTGTTGACAACGATTATGACGATCTTACAGAAGTAGATGCTAAACTTGTGCGTTTGGCAAAACAAGCTGATGCTGTTATTATTACCAATGATTTTAACTTAAATAAAATCGCTGAGATTCAGGGAATTCAGGTGTTAAATATCAATGAACTTGCTAATGCCATTAAACCGGTAGTTATTTCTGGTGAAGAAATGGCTGTTCATCTTGTTAAGGAAGGGAAAGAACAGGGGCAGGCTGTTGCATATCTTGATGACGGGACTATGATAGTAGTAGAAAATGCAAGACGTTTTGTGGGAAATACCATTGATGTAGTTGTTGTGTCAGTTCTGCAAACTGCAGCAGGTCGGATGATTTTTGCCAAAGCTAAGTAAGTTTTGGAGGTAGTACATTTGGGAAATTTGATTGCGATAATTCCAGCTGCTGGCATTGGAAAGAGGTTGGAACAGGGGATAAATAAGGCTTTTGTTCAAATTGCTGGAGTGCCGATTCTGGTACGTTGCCTTAAAATGCTGGAAGATACATCCATTATAAAAAAGGCAGTTATCGCGGTAGCACCTAACGAGGTAGAAGATGCCATCGTAATGCTGAGAAAATTTCAGAAACAGTATTTTCCTTCTATACTTTTTACGGTAGTACCTGGTGGCAGTGAAAGGCAGGACTCTGTAGCGAATGCATTGATTGCCATTTCAGAAAATGAAGGGTATGTAGCTGTACATGATGCTGCCCGGCCTTTTACAGGCAAGGAAGTTTTTTTACGGGTTCTGAAAGCTGCCGAAAAATATGGGGCAGCTGTTGCGGCAGTGCCTGTAAAAGACACAATTAAGATTGCAGGGAAAACTGGTGAAGTATTGGCAACTCCTGACCGTAGGTTAATGTACGCAGTACAAACACCGCAAATTTTTGATATTGGGTTACTAAAAAAAGCCTATGCCAATTTGCGGGAACATCCAGTTAAAATAACTGACGATGCTTCAGTGGTGGAACTGTTAGGACAAAAAGTAGTTATAGCCATGGGCTGTTATGAAAACATTAAGATTACTACGCCAGAGGATCTGGTTTTCGCTGAATCTTTCTTGGCGGCACAAGGGGATGCGATGAATACTAATAATTTACAGATGCCGCAATTTAGAATAGGTATGGGTTTTGATGTTCATAAACTGGAACGCGGCAGAAGGCTGATGCTCTGCGGCATAGAAGTGCCTTACAAAAAAGGACTTTTAGGACACAGTGATGCCGATGTAGCCTTGCATGCGCTGATGGATGCGCTGCTTGGAGGGGCGGCTTTGGGTGATATTGGACGGTATTTCCCAGATACCGATGAACATTTTAAAGGGGCAGATAGCGTAGAACTAACAAAACAGATAGCTTATATGCTGCAGATAGAAGGATGGCGGATAAATAATGTTGATGTTACCATTATCGCAGAACAGCCCAAACTGGCAGAATATATAAAGGCTATGCAAAACAGTGTTGCGCAGATGCTTAAGATTAGTGCAGACTGTGTTAATATCAAGGCAACAACTACAGAAAAACTCGGATTTACCGGACGTGGCGAAGGAATTGCTGCCACGGCTGTTGCAAGTTTGGTGAAATGAGGGTGCAGTTGCATAATAATGATTTGATGAATGTGGAGGTTTTTGTATGTTTGATGCAGTTAGGGTAAGATTTGCGCCCAGTCCAACAGGGCCGTTCCATATTGGAGGGGCCAGATCTGCATTGTTTAATTGGCTGTTTGCTAGAAAAATGGGCGGCAAAATGATATTGCGGATAGAAGATACGGATTTGGAACGGTCTAGCCGTGAATCTGAAGAGAATATAAAAGCTGCTTTGAAGTGGCTGGGTATGGATTGGGATGAAGGCGTAGATGTTGGTGGTCCCTATGGACCATACCGGCAGACTGAAAGACTTGACCTTTATAAGAAATATACGGACAAACTGTTGGCGGAAGGCAAGGCTTATTATTGCTATTGTACTGACGAGGAGTTGGAAAAAGAACGGCAGGATTTGATTAAAGATGGGAAAATGCCACGTTATATGGGCAGATGCCGTCATATTTCAGCGGAACAGAAGGCTACTTACGAAGCAGAAGGACGTAAACCGACAGTCCGGTTCCGTGTACCAGAAAACCAGCAAATTTTAGTACGCGATATGGTACGAGGAGATGTCGTTTTTGATTCTAACGGAATAGGTGATTTTGTCATTGTAAAATCTGATGGAATCCCTACTTATAACTACGCTGTGGTTATCGATGATGCACTAATGAAGATTAGCCATGTAATTAGGGCTGAGGAGCATCTTTCGAACACGCCGCGGCAATGCCTCATATATGATGCACTGGGGTTTGAAAAACCCGTTTTTGGACACATATCCTTAATTCTTGGGAAAGACCATACAAAAATGAGTAAACGTCATGGTGCGACATCTGTTGAGCAGTACCGTCAGCTAGGATATCTGCCTGCAGGTATTGATAATTTTTTAGCTCTTTTAGGCTGGGCTCCTGGGAGTGAGCAGGAGATTTTTAGTGTTAGAGAGCTGATCAAAGAGTTTTCTATGGAACGCGTCGCTAAAAATCCTGCGGTTTTTGATATTGATAAGCTGAATTGGATCAATCAGCACTATATGCGGCAATTGGATGCAGAAAGTTTTTTCATTGTGGCTAAACCACATATGATTAATGCCGGTTATATGACAGGTGATGAAAGCGGAGAAACACTTGACTGGCTGAAAAAGATCGTGCTTACGGCACAGGACCACGTTTCTTATGCTGCTCAAATTCCTGGCTGTGTAAAAATATATTTTAATGATGAAGTTATCCCAGAGGACAACGATGCAGCTGCCGTATTGCAGACTGAAAATGTGGCTACAGTTATGTCCCTCTTTTTGGAGGGGATGTATGATGCAGACGTTTTAGACAGTACAGCCGTTAAGGCATTATTTAAAAGCATACAGAAAACAACTAAATTAAAAGGGAAAGAGGTATTTATGCCCGTCCGCGTGGCACTTACCGGCAATCAGCACGGACCAGAACTGGCAGAAATAATACCTTTATTGGGTGCTGCGCGAACAGAAGCACGCATTAAATCTAGTCTTGCTAAAGCAGGCATTTCCCTTCGTAAGGAGTAAATTTATGGCTATTAAAGTTTATAACACTATGACCAAACAAAAAGAAGAGTTTATTCCTGCGGTTCCTGGTAAAGTGGGAATTTATGTATGTGGTGTTACACCATATAACCATCCGCATATTGGCAATGCACGGCCTTTTATCACATGGGACGTCATACGCCGTTTTCTGGAACATGAGGGCTATGAAGTAACTCATGTGCAGAATTTTACCGATGTTGATGACAAGATTATTAATGCCGCAAATAAGGAAGGTGTGCAATGGTTCGATATCTGTAACCGATATATTGAATCTTATTTTGAAGTTATGGATAAATTGAATGTTAAACGTGCACACATTTATCCGCGCGTCTCAGAGCATATTGAAGAAATTATCCAGACTGTGCAGGCTTTAATTGAGCGTGGCTACGCTTATGTCATAGATGGCGATGTTTATTACAGTGTGGAAAAGTTTGTACGTTATGGCGAGCTTTCTGGACGAAACTTGGAAGATATGATGGCTGGGGCACGTGTTGACATTGATGACCGCAAGCAAAATCCCATGGATTTTGCTTTATGGAAAGCTGCTAAACCTGGCGAACCATCCTGGGCCAGTCCATGGGGAGATGGGCGCCCGGGTTGGCATATTGAGTGCTCGGCAATGAGCATGAAATATCTCGGGAAATCTTTTGATTTCCATGGCGGCGGAAGCGACCTTATTTTTCCTCATCATGAAAATGAGATAGCACAGTCTGAGGGATGTACAGGCTGCCATCCGTTTGTGCATTACTGGTTGCACAACGGATTTATCACAGTAAATGAAGAGAAAATGTCTAAGTCTTTAGGCAATTTTTTCATGGTAATTGACATTTTGGAGCATTATGATCCAGAAACATTACGTTTCTTTATTGTCTCCACCCATTACCGTAGCCCGCTGGATTTCAGTGATGAGCGTCTGGCGGAAGCGCAAAGGAGCCTAGGCCGTTTGCGCAATGCTCAAGAGACCTTACAGGAAATGAATTCTATGATGAATGCGGGATCTACTGCTGTCAGTATGGAACTAAGAAAAAAGGCAATTCAGATGCGTGATAATTTCATGGAAGCCATGCGGGATGATTTTAATACGGCTTTAGCCATCAGTTACATGTTTGCCCTCGGGAAAGAAATAAATATTTATCATAAGGACATTACTGAAGCAAAACTGAATCCGGATGGCAAACTGCTGGATATGTTAAACGGACTGTTTGCTGAGATGTGTTCTATTATTGGTATTCTGGAAAAAAATGAAGCTCCTGCTACTGAAAATGAAAAGGAAAACAGGGAATCACAACTTGTGGAAATTATTATCGGCCTGCGGCAGGAAGCACGGTCTGCTAAAAATTATACCTATGCTGATGCCTTGCGCAGCAAATTGGCTGAAATAGGGATTATTCTGGAAGATACACCTCAGGGAGCTAAGTGGAAGAAAAATAATGAGATTTGAACAATACCAGATTATAAAAAAGCAGGCACTTGCTGCTTGTGAGGCGGCAGGCGTGAGATTTCCCGATGCTGCCCAAATAAATCCGATAATTTTAGCTTATGTCGGGGATGCCGTTTTTTCCCTGTATGTGAGGTTGCGTCTTGTCCCAGTCTCTGGGCAGGTACGTGTTATTCATGATTTGGATGCAAAGATTGTTTCTGCCATATATCAATGTAAAGCGATGCAGGAACTGCAAAAGCATCTTACCGAAGAAGAGATGGCAGTTTTCAGAGCGGGGCGCAATGCTAAGTCTGCGGTACCTAAAAGTGCTTCGGTACATGAGTATAGGATGGCAACTGCTTTAGAAACCTTATTTGGATGGCTGTTCCTTAAGGAAAGTAGTGAGCGTCTGGAGGAACTTTTGAGCATGTCATTTGCAATTATTACGCAGATGTTGAATAAAAGCGAGGTGTGAATTTATAAACTATGGAAGTTAAACTTGTACGTCATACTCCAGATCCGGAAAGAACGGTAGCCATGAGTGCCCGGTTATGTTATTCAGCCATCGGAGCGGCACAGTTAGAAGAAAAAATAAGCGATGAACAAGCTGCTAAACTTGTGCGTAAACTAGTTAGTATGGGGCATTTTTCCACTCTGGAGCATGTAACCTTTACTTTCGCTATTGAGGGAGTATCTCGTGTACTTACTCATCAGCTTGTACGTCACCGCATAGCCTCCTACTCTCAGCAATCACAGCGATATGTTAAGGAGCATAATTTTGAAACAATTATGCCGCCATCCATTGCAACCCGACCGGACGCAAAAGAGAAATTTGAAAGGCTTATGCTGGAAATACAGGATATGTATAATGAATTTACAAATATGGGGATTTTGGCAGAAGATGCCCGCTATATTCTGCCAAATGCTACTGAAACCAAGATAGTATGTACGTTTAACGTGCGCTCCTTGATGAATTTTTTCAGCTTGCGATGTTGTACACGAGCACAATGGGAAATTCGTCAGTTGGCTGAAAAAATGCTCGCTGAATGCAAAAAGGTGGCACCAGTACTGTTTGAAAATGCCGGGCCAACATGTGTTACAGAGGGAATTTGCCGTGAAGGAGAAATGACTTGTGGACGTCTGGCAGCTATTCTGGCTAAAAAGGCTGCTAAAAGTTAGGAGAAGTAATGTCTGAAGATTTTGTCATCGGCCGTAATCCTGTTATTGAAGCTTTGAACGGTAAACGTGTAATTAACAAAATATTGCTGCAGGATACTGCGAAAGGCGGCAGTATCAGCAAAATTATTGCTGCTGCTAAGGAGCGAGGCATTATTGTTGAATATGTAAAGAAAGAGAAGCTGGATAAATTAGATCAGAAGCTGAGACACCAAGGCGTTGCAGCACTAGTCTCCCCTGTTGATTTTCAGACTCTTGACATGGTTTTTATGAGGGCTGCTGATAAAAACGAACAGCCATTTATTTTGTTGTTGAATGGAGTTCAGGACCCCCAGAATGTCGGGGCACTTCTAAGGAGTGCTGATGCCGCAGGAGTTCACGGAGTACTATTGCCTAAACGCAGGAGCTGCCCATTAAATGCCTCCGTAGCGAAATCTTCTGCTGGGGCGGTTGAACATGTGCCACTAGTTCATATAGGTAATGTCGTAAATACCATTGAAGATCTGAAGAAAAAGGGCTGCTGGATAGTGGGAGCTGATATGAATGGCGAAGTATTCTATAATGTTGATTTAACTGGAGCTGTTGTGCTTGTTATCGGTGCAGAGGGAAAAGGACTGGGACATTTGGTCAGGGAGAAATGTGACTTTGTTGCTAGTATCCCTATGAAAGGCCATGGGGTATCCCTTAATGCTTCGGTAGCAGGAGCATTACTGATGTATGAGGTGCTGCGTCAGCGCAAAGTGGTAGGGAAATAATGGATGAATATCTAATTATTGATGGATATAATGTAATTAACTCTTGGGAAGAATTTTCTGAATTGCGGAAAGAAAATCTAGAACATGCCCGAGAGGTTTTTACGGCTGCGATTGCTGAGTATGCAGCTTTTAAAGGTTATCGGGCTATTGTTGTTTTTGATGCTCAGGAGATGCAGGGTGATGGTTCTATATTTCAAGTACACAATATTGAAGTTGTGTATACAGATGAGGGAGAAACAGCGGATTCATGGATTGAACGGCGTGTTTATGAACTGAATAGGGAGCAGGTCAAGGTTTTTGTGGTTACCAGTGATTACGCTGAGCAGATAAATGTTCTGGGGGCCGGCGGATACCGAATTTCGTCCCGAGAATTTTATAATGAATACCAGAATACGAAAAAGGAAATTTCGGAAAAACTGCAGCATCCGAAACGGGCCTTAAACAGGAACGAATTGGGTGAGAGGTTGGAAGAGACAGTATTAGAGCATTTTGAAAAATTACGCCGCCGTTGAAAATTTGACGGCCGCATGAAATAAACACTATAATAGAAATACACATCTGCTACAAAAAGCAGATATTTGAGTGGAGGATATGTAATTTATGGTTACGGAAGTATCCAGCGATCCATATGCTGTATTTATTGATATGGCCGACGAAGAGATTGTTTTTTATGCACAGAGTCATAATAATGTTTTGGCGCAAGAGTATTTATTGCATAAATACAGAAATTTTGTCAGGGCTAAAGCCCGCAGTTATTTTCTGATTGGCGCTGAAAGGGAAGATATTATTCAGGAAGGAATGATTGGGCTTTACAAAGCAATTCGTGATTTTAAAAGTGATAAACAGTCATCTTTTAGGGCATTTGCGGAGTTATGTGTAACCCGTCAGATTATTACTGCAATCAAAACCGCTACCAGGCAGAAGCATATACCTTTGAATTCTTATATATCCTTAAATAAGCCGATTTATGAAGATGAATCAGATCGTACACTATTGGATATCATAAGTGGAGTTAAAGTTGCTAATCCCGAAGATATGGTCATTAGTAAAGAGGAATTTGATGATATAGAAAATAAAATGAATAATATCCTCAGTGACCTAGAATGGAAAGTATTAATGAGCTATCTGGATGGTAAATCTTATCAGGAAATCGCAAATGAGCTTGACAGGCATATAAAATCTATTGATAATGCGTTGCAGAGAGTAAAAAGAAAACTGGAAAAATATGTTATAAGCAAGGGGGATTTTATTGATTTAAAAACTGTGTATAATGGCTTGCTGGCCATTGACCCTAGTGAGCGATTTAAAAAGAATAAAAAAAATAGAAAATGATAAAACTGTAACATATCATAACGCCATTTTAAATTTTAAGGCGTTAATTTTTTTTTTAAAGGATTTTGAAGATGTTCAGCGAATATAAAGCATAACTGAATGGTTTGGCAATAATACTCAGGTTTGCTAGGAGGTTTTGTGGAAATGGATCAAGTAGAAGAATTAGTGAAGGTTATCGAACAGGCGCAGGAGGACAAAGGCAATATTGTTATTGTGACTGGGAAACCAGGAAGTGGGAAAAGCAAGGTGCTGCGGGAGGCAGCCCAATTTAAAAAATGGACTTATGTTGATTGTAGGATGCTTATAAGCGAAGAATTCTTGGCTATTCCTGCTGCTGACAGGGGTTTGTATGCGCCTGATTTAATGGCTACTATTTTGGAAAGTTACAATGCAGATGTTATTATTCTTGATAGATTGCAGACATTGTTCGTACCTGTATTTCACATTAATGTCGATAGCTTGATGCGCAAACTGAGTAAAAAATTTACTATTGTCACTGCTTGGCCAGGATATCAAAAAAACGGGAATTTGTGCTATGATAAATTTGATGGGACGGAAGCTATTCGTATCAGTCCGGACGGATTTAAAATTTGGAATGTAGACTAAAGCAGGAGGGGACAGATGTCTGAAAAAAAACGCCGTTTTGCAGTTTTAACTGGAGGAGGAGACTGTCCAGGCCTGAATGCTGTTATTAGCGCCGTCGTAAAAACTTTTTTGAGAAACAATTGTGAAGTATATGGTGTATATAATGGATTTAACGGTCTTGTAAATGAAAATCTCGTACCTATGGATTATAGCAGCGTATCTGGTATTTTGCCGCGAGGCGGCACTATATTAGGAACTACTAACCGCGACAATCCTTTTAAATTTGCCGTGGAAGAGAACGGTAAGCTTATATACTATGATATGCGAGAAAAAGTAGTTGAAAATTTAAAAAAGTATGACATAGAGGCTTTGGTGGTTATTGGTGGTGACGGCAGTCTGCATATTGGGGCGCAATTGGCTCTTGAGTGTGGAGTCAAAGTGGTTGGAGTACCTAAAACCATTGATAATGATTTGCCATGTACCGAAAGGACTTTCGGATTTGATACTGCTATGGCCATGGCTACTGAAGCTGTGGACAGGCTGCATACGACAGCAGAATCTCATCACCGGGTCATGGCTCTGGAGGTAATGGGACGTTACGCTGGATGGATAGCTCTGCACAGTGGCATTGCCGGAGGGGCAGATGTTATTTTATTACCGGAAATACCTTACAACATTGATTCTGTTATTGCTAAAATAAATGAACGCCGTAATAGCGGGAAAAATTTTAGTATAATAGTTGTTGCTGAAGGGGCTAAACCGGAAGGCGGAGAAATGTCTGTAGCCCGCATTGTTGAAGGAAGTTTTGAGCCTATACGTCTGGGAGGCATTGGAGAAAAACTGGTACGGGAAATTGAAGAGAAAACAGGTGTGGAATCCCGCTGTACAATTCTTGGATATTTGCAGCGCGGAGGTTCGCCCACGCCTTTTGACAGAGTTCTTTCTACACGTTACGGTGTTGCAGCGGCCGAGGCTTGCCTGCGGGGAGAATTTAATGTAATGGTTTCCCTTTTCCACGACCAAATAGTTACCGTATACATCCAGAGGGCTGCTTCAGAGCCGCGTTCAGTTCCTGTAGATAGTGAAATAATCAGGGCTGGACGTCAGATAGGCATATGCTTTGGGGACTAGATACATGATGCCCGTGGTACTTTATAATTCGATAATATAAAAATAAAAGTGTAGGAGTACATAATATTTAAATGGTTGGCTCCTACACTTATTATTTATGTTTTATGTGGTCATAAATCTAATAGGCAGTTCCTAAATAAAGCAGTGACAATATGCCTAACTTTGGGTATAATATTAAAAGTGCTGAGTTTTTTCGAAGGGTTGATTTGTAGATGGATCAAAATCTGATAGCTGTAATTGTGGGCGCTGTCGAAGGACTGACTGAATTTTTGCCGGTATCTTCGACAGGACACATGATAATAGTCGGTTATTTGCTGGGGTTTAAAGGTAATATAGCCAGTATATTTGACGTTTTCGTACAGTTCGGGGCTATTTTGTCCGTTTTATTTATTTACAAGGAAAGATTTGCCCGGTTTTTTACAAGGGAAGGATGGCAAATAGATAAGGGATTCAGCGCCTGGCATGTATTAGCCAGCACGGTGCCGATAATGATATTCGGATATTTTTCCTACCCGTACATTAAAGCATATCTTTTTTCACCGTTCACAGTAGTTATTGGTCTTATTTTAGGTGGACTGTTGCTTGTTTATGCCGAATACCGCACAAAAGACAAACAGGACAGGCTTGTACAGGATGTAGATAAAATTACGCTTAAGCAGGCTATGTGGATTGGCATTTACCAGTTTCTTTCGCTCTGGCCTGGATTTTCTCGTAGCGGCAGCACTATTGCTGGGGGACTTTTTGTGGGGCTGAGCCGTGAAACGGCAGCCAATTTTACTTTTGTAATTGCAGTACCGTTGATGTTTGTGGCATGTTTTTATGATTTAATTAAAAATCTAAGCATACTTACGGCGGATGAGCTGAAAGTTTTGTTTATAGGATCTGTGGCAGCTTTTGCCGTAGCCTATTGCTCAGTACTGTGGTTCCTGAAATTTTTGCAGAAATACAGCCTGAAGAGTTTTGCATATTATCGTATAATTTTAGCAATATTTACTTACTGGTTCTTTTACCTGTAAATGAAGTAATTGCGTGCAGAGAGACGCAGTAAGGATTGACAAGGCAATTACTGGTATTGTATAATCATTCTGTTACGATGCTGACATAGCTCAATAGGTAGAGCAGCTGACTTGTAATCAGCAGGTTGGGGGTTCGATTCCTCTTGTCAGCTCCAAATGGAGAGGTTCCCGAGTGGTTAAAGGGAGCAGACTGTAAATCTGCCGCGTTTCGCTTCGTTGGTTCGAATCCAACCCTCTCCACCATATCGCGGGGTGGAGCAGTTGGTAGCTCGTCGGGCTCATAACCCGAAGGTCGGTGGTTCAAGTCCATCCCCCGCAACCATAAAACAGGCTGATGTAGCTCAGTCGGCAGAGCGTATCCTTGGTAAGGATAAGGTCACCAGTTCAATCCTGGTCATCAGCTCCATAGATTGGCGGCGTAGCTCAGTTGGCTAGAGCATGCGGTTCATACCCGCAGTGTCCGCGGTTCAAATCCGTGCGCCGCCACCAG
>JAJQAO010000011.1 GCA_021203775.1 Phascolarctobacterium sp. | reverse complement strand
GCCATATAAATTTGATATAAATAATAAATTGGCAGGTATTTCCTTCAGTAGCAGGGAATTATAAAAAATATGGTTTTTCTTGTAAAAATTTGTTTTTTCGATAGATTTATAAATCACTAAGTCTCAAAAGATATTTAAAGGGGATGGAATAAATATGCTGCTAGGAATTGATGTGGGAGGTACTTTTACAGATGCCGTCATTATTAAAGATGAGACGGTAATAGAGCAGGCGAAAGTAGCTACTGATCATAAAAATGTTCTTAAAAGTATCATTGAAGCCTTGGACAGGGTATTATTTGAAGGAGCTGCTGGAGATCTGGAGCGGGTAGCAATATCCAGCACCATTGTTACAAATGCTTTAACAGAAAATAAACTTGAGCCTGTTTTCTTGGCGGTTATAACAGGTCCGGGCATGAATGTGGAGGATAAATTCCCAGTCAAACCGTGTTACCTGAGCGGCTGTGTTGATCACAGGGGAAAGATTACAGCCTCGGTAAAATTAGAAGAGTTGCAGAAATGGAAAGATACAATAGGGGATGTCTGTGCAGTCAGCGGTAAATTTGCAATCCGCGACCCTGAGCAGGAATACAAAGTGGAACGTGAACTTAAAAACTATGGCAGCAGCAAGGTGTTTCTAGGTAGCGAACTGAGCGGTGAACTTAATTTCATCAGAAGGACAAATTCAGCCTATTTTGCAGCTGCCGTATATAAAATTTTTAGCAATTTCTGCCAAGAAGTCAAACATGCACTGTCAGATAGGAATATTAACGCACCGGTCTATATTCTTAAAGCTGATGGCGGTACGCTGCCCCTTGAAGCTGCGCTTGAACAGCCGGTAGAGGCCGTATTCACTGGACCTGCTGCTTCTGTGCTGGGCATTGAAGCTTTGGCTGCACCGGTAGTTAATAGTATTTCTTTAGACGTTGGCGGCACTACTACGGATATTGCCTTCTGGGAAAAGGGGCTGCCGCTCATGGCAAAAAAAGGAGCTGTTATCAACGGTTATTATACGGCGGTACACTCTTTCCATATGCGCAGCATCGGCATAGGCGGTGATAGTAAAATCACTAAGGACGGTGACGGCTACAGGGTAGGGCCGGAAAGGGAAGGCCCTGCCGCGGCAGTAGGAGGATCGGTCCCTACTTTATCGGATGCCCTTATTGTGGGCGGTTATGTGGAATTCGGGGATAAGAATAGGGCCTTGGATGCTATAGCTACTTTGGGCGGCGATCCCAGAATCGAAGCTGAAAAAATAGTTCAGGCCGCTGTAGGAAAAATTACGGCAACAATAGAAGAAATGCTTATAACGTGGGCTAAGCAGCCGGTTTATACGGTAAATGACGTTATACAGGGAACTGAATTCGTTCCCCAGCAGCTTACGGGAGTAGGCGGAGGGTCAATGGGACTTGTAAATGCGGTAGGGGCGGCAATGGGTTTACCAGTAGAAATACCGATGGGAGCGATGGTAGCAAATGCCATTGGTGCCGCTGTAGCAAGACCCACTCTTTCTGCAGAACTTAGGGCGGATACGACGGAAGGATATTATCTTATTCCGGAAAGCGGGAAACGCCAGCCACTGCCGAAAAAGTTTAATGAAGCTATGGCGAAAAATCTTTTATCAGAATGGCTTAAAGGGCAGGCCGAAAAATGGAACATGCCGCAGGAAGAAACTGAGCTGATCAGTCGCGAGCATTTTCGGACTGTCCATGGATATTTCGATACTGGAGATATTTACAGTCTGCGCATGCAGCTGAAGCCAGGTATTCTGCATAAGGTATCCTGCGGGGAGGTGAAAATATGAAAGACACTTTAGGTCTTGTGTTCTTCCCTGCTTTCGATTGGATGATAAGCCCTGGACACCCGGAAAGGCAGGAGCGACTTTTATATACCAGGGACCAGCTTTTGGAAGAAGGGCTGTTTGATTGTGAGGAAATAAAGGAATACAGACCGCGGATGGCGCAGATTAACGATCTGCAGCGTGCTCATATTGGAGTACCATCCGTCGATAAGCTTATTACGCCAGCGCATTTGGTTTCCGCAGGAGGATGTCTTACTGCAGCTGATGCGGTAATGAAGAAAGAAGTAAAACGTGCGTTTGCACTGGTCAGGCCGCCTGGGCATCACGCCATGCGTGTGGTGCACGGCATCAGAGGTTTCTGCACTGTTAATATTGAGGCAATAATGGTAGAATATTTACGTAGTAAGTATCGGGTGCGTAAAATCGCCGTTGTGGATACGGATGTTCACCATGGCGACGGCTCCCAGGATATTTTTTATCATGATCCCGATACTCTCTATATTTCTTTCCATCAGGACGGGCGTACGCTGTATCCTGGGACGGGGTTTCCTGATGAGGCGGGAAGCCCTGCAGCCTGGGGAACAAATATAAACCTGCCGTTGCTACCGAGGACTGGTGATGAGGGACTGCATCAGCTGTATGACGGACTTATAAGTCATATTTTGGATGATTTCCAGCCGGAACTTATTATTAATTCTGCAGGACAGGATAACCATTTTTCGGATCCATTGGCCTCCATGTCAATAACAGCACAGGGCTATGCACGTCTGGCCGATAAATTAAAGGCCGATATTGCAGTACTGGAAGGAGGATATTCCATTGAAAATGCTCTGCCCTATGTGAACACGGGAATTATTCTTGCCATGGCAGGCATGGATTACAGCAAAGTCGTAGAACCTGATTTAAGTGGACTTTACAAGCAGGATCCGCGCTGTTCCAAACGGGTTGGAGAACTTATAAGCCAAGTCGGGGAAATATACTTTAACCGCGCCAAGGTAAGCAGACAGTTGCTGGAAAAATGCGGCGGCGTATGGCAGCGGCGCAAAAGTATTTATTATGATGAAGAAGGGATTCGCGAACAGCAGATAGAGACCGTGCGCTACTGTAACTGTGGAGGCTATTTTACCATCCAGACTGAAGCAGCAGGCACACGTTTTGGCAACCAGAACGCCTTTATTGCATGTGTTCCGAGGCATGCATGTGCAGCATGCCGCCAGAAAGCCCGCGATGAGGCATTGTCTGAGAAAAAAAGAGGCCGCTGGCAGTATGTTATGGTGCAGAATATTGTTGACGGATTTATTGAAACTATTTAAGAGAGGTTTTAGAAGTGATTAGGGAACTGGTTGTTGCAACACATAATCCGGGGAAGCTTGAAGAATTTAAAGTTTTGATGAAAGATTTACCGGTAGAGATAAAAAGCTTGGCTGACTTCGGGAAAATAGAAGAACCTGAGGAAACAGGACGCACTTTTGCTGCCAATGCCCGCCTGAAGGCTGTTTATTATGCCAGGAAAACGGGAATGACCTGTATAGCTGATGACTCGGGACTTGAGGTACAGGCCCTTGAGGGAGAGCCCGGGGTACGGAGTGCCCGCTATGCCGGTGATGAAGCGACTGCTAAGGAGAATAATGATCTCCTGCTGCGCAACATGAAATTTCAGGTTAAACGGAACTGCCGTTTCCGCTGTGCTTTGGCTGTTGCCCAACCGGACGGCAAAATACTGTATGAAGTGGACGGTATCTGTGAAGGTATGTTGCTGCACGATCCTTTAGGCAGCGAAGGCTTCGGCTATGACCCATTGTTCTGGTCAACGGAATTGCACAAAGGCATGGGTGAAGCAACTATGCAGGAAAAAAATAAAGTCAGTCATCGCGGCAAGGCAATTAGGAAATTAATAGCAGTTTGGGGAAAGAAAAATGAAAATAGGCGTCACCGGTGATACCCATGGCAGTGAACAGGCACTGCGCAGGATAATACAACTGGCGCCACCTGTTGAAATCTGGCTGCATACAGGAGATTACAGCCAGGATGCGAACTTCCTTGCTGATATAAGCGGACTGCCGGTAATAAAGGTATGTGGTAACTGTGATCCAGTGGAAATGAGGGCTAATCCTGATGAAATTTTCTCAATTGAAGGATTCAGAATCTGGCTGACCCACGGGAACAGATACCTGCATTATGACGATGTGGAAGAACTGGCTGCTCGTGCCGCTAAACTTGAAGTAGATATTGTGGTGTTCGGACACATTCATTTGCCCGTGGCAAAATGGTACGGCGATATACTTCTGCTTAATCCGGGCAGCCCTGCACGGCCGAGGAGCGAGGCCGGACCATCTTTTGCCGTGCTGAATCTTATAGCTGGACAGAGGGCAAACGCAGAATTTATTGAGTTGACGGAAGTTTTGTAAACTAGCTTACATTGCGCGGGAAAGATTGGATTTTTAGGAGCCGGAAGGTAATTGCCTTGCAATATTTCCGTGCATAGCCTAGAATAAAAATAGATAAATATAAAACGCTTGGAGGGAATATCATATGACAACTTTACGTGATGAGACTTTAAAAATGCATCTGGATGCTAACGGTAAGCTTGCCACAATAAGCAAAGTTCCTATCGCAACACGGCACGATCTGGCAGTGGCATATACCCCTGGAGTTGCCGAACCCTGTAAGGAAATTAAGGAAAATAAGGACCTGTCTTTTGAATATACATGCCGTGGAAACATGGTAGCCATTATTACGGACGGGACCCGCGTATTGGGGCTCGGCGATATCGGACCTGAGGCAGCCATGCCAGTAATGGAAGGAAAAGCCGTATTGTTTAAAACTTTTGCCGATGTGGATGCCTTGCCGGTCTGCCTTGGAACCAAGGATCCGGATGAATTTATAAGGATAGTCGAATGCTTGGAGCCTAATTATGCGGGAATTAACCTGGAGGATATATCTTCTCCTAAATGCTATGATATTGAAGATCGCTTAAAGGAAATATGCGATATCCCCGTTTTCCATGACGATCAGCACGGTACGGCAATTGCATGCCTTTCAGGCGTTATTGGAGCATTGCGTTTCGTAAAGAAGGATATAAAGACTGCAAAATTTGTGGTGAACGGTTGCGGCGCAGCGGGCAGTGCCATTGGACGCCTTCTGGTAACAATGGGGGCTGAAAATGTAATCATGGTGGACCGTTTTGGTGCGCTTTATGAAGGTATTGACGCCAAGCTGGACAGGATCCAGGCCCACCTGGCCACCGTGACCAACAAAGGGCATAAGAAGGGAAACCTTGCGGATGTCGCTAAAGGCGCAGATGTACTTATTGGCGTATCTGGGCCTAATCTATTTACAAAAGATATTATCTCTAGCATGGCTGATAAAGCCATCGTTTTCGCTCTGGCCAATCCCGTTCCCGAAACATCTTATGAAGCAGCAAAAGAAGCCGGTGCCGCTGTTGCAGGAACTGGGCGGAGCGATACTCCTAACCAGGTAAATAATGTTACCGTGTTCCCTGGAGTTTTCCGCGGGGCTATAGATGTAAGAGCCAAAGCAATAACGGAAAAAATGAAAGCCGCAGCAGTTTATGCCATTGCCGGCCTGATTGACGATAAAGATTTGCGTGAGGATTATGTTGTTCCTGATGCTTTTGACCCGCGTGTGGCACCAGCAGTTGCGGCAGCTGTGGCAAAAGCAGCCATTGAAGAGGGTGTAGCACGTAAAATCGTTGATCCGGAAGAAGTAAGGGCCAATACATTAAAACGTGTTGGGCGCTAAGGAGCAGATAATATGCGGGAAATTGATGTTAAGGAAATTTCAGCTGCCGTAAGCAGATTATGCAAAGAAGCATGCTATTATTTGCCGGAGGATTTGCTGGAGAAATTCAAAGATTCCGTAAAAACTGAAGAATCACCCCTCGGCAGGGAAATTTTAGGAACCATAATTGAAAATGCCGATCTGGCGAAGAGAAAGGATGTGCCTATTTGCCAGGATACGGGACTTACGGTTGTGTTCATGGAGATAGGTCAGGAAGTGCATTTTGACGGCGGTGATTTGTATACTGCTATCCATGAAGGGGTGGCTGACGGTTATGTAAACGGGTACCTACGCAAATCATCCGTAAGCGATCCGCTGTTTGTTAGAAAAAATACAAATGACAATACGCCGGCTATTATCCATACCACTATCGTGCCTGGGGAAAAGGTGAAGATTACTGTCTGCCCCAAGGGCTGTGGAAGCGAGAATATGGGGGCCATGAAAATGCTGAAGCCGGCAGACGGTGTGGAGGGCGTTATTAAGTTTGTCGTGGATACAGTGCGGAGCGCGGGACCAAACCCATGTCCGCCAATAACTGTAGGCGTAGGTATTGGAGGGAATATGGAAAGAGCGGCCATTTTGGCAAAACATTCCCTGACTCGCAAAGTGGGGGTGCATAATTCTGATCCGAAGTATGCCGAACTTGAAAAGCAGCTGCTGGATCTGGTAAATAAAACAGGTGTCGGACCTTCGGGCCTCGGTGGTACGACTACTGCCGTTGCGGTAAATATTGAATATACGCCTACCCATATAGGGGCGCTACCCGTTGCCGTAAATTTAAATTGTCATGCTGCACGTCGTGCGGAAACAGAGATATGAGGAGGCGTGCTTATGGCGGAACAAACTGTGATTAAACACATTAAAACACCGTTGACTCCTGAAACAGTTAAAAGCCTTAAGGCAGGGGATGTGGTACGTATCTCGGGATATATCTATACTGCCCGCGATGCTGCCCATAAACGCCTGTCGGAGGCACTTGCCAGAGGTGAAAAACTACCGTTTGACCTCAAGGACAACGTTATTTATTATGTAGGGCCAACCCCTACTAAGCCGGGGGAAGTGGTTGGCAGTGCAGGACCGACTACCAGCGGACGCATGGATAAATATACCCCTGGGCTTATTGAGCATGGCGTGCGTGGGATGATTGGTAAGGGATTCCGCAGTAAGGAAGTCATTGATGCCTGCGTAAGGTACGGAGCAATATACTTTGCTGCAATCGGCGGAGCAGCGGCTGTCATTTCTCAATCGATTAAAGGAGAAAAAATGATTGCCTATGAGGACCTCGGCCCTGAAGCAATACGGCGGTATGAAGTGGAAGACTTTCCTGCTATAGTATGTATTGATACGGAAGGCAATGATTTCTATAAAATCGGAATTGCCAAATACAGTAAGGAATAATAAAAATAAAATCAGGGTGGCGGAAGCCGCTCTGATTTTTTTATGGGCGCAGATGGTATAATAAAAAGAGATTTCAGAGTTATACCGGAGTTATGAGAAAATGGAATATAAAAACATAAAACAGGGATATTTTTTCAGCCGTCCCAACAGGTTTATTGCACATGTGGAAATAGACGGGCGAGAAGAAATCTGCCACGTAAAGAATACAGGAAGATGCCAGGAACTTCTGACTGCGGGGGTACTAGTCTATTTGGAAAAAAGCGATAATCCGAAGCGTAAAACACAATATTCCTTGGTTGCGGTACAAAAAGGCAGGATGCTTGTTAATATGGATTCGCAGGCTCCTAATAAAGTGGTCGCCGAATGGCTGCAGGAAAAAGAGCCTTTCGGTAAGATATTGGTCTTAAGGCCGGAATGCAGGTACGGAACATCCCGTTTTGATTTTTACATGGAAACAGCCGCTGAAAAGGCATTTATTGAAGTAAAGGGAGTAACGCTGGAAGAAAATGGTGTAGTCCGCTTTCCTGATGCACCTACGGAACGGGGGATAAAGCATTTGCAGGAACTTGTTCGGTGCAGACAGGAAGGATATACGGCCATTATGATTTTTGTGGTGCAGTTGGGTGGAGCAAGATATTTTGAACCAAACAGGGCGCATATCCGTTTTACGGCGGCACTGCGGAAAGCACATGCCGCTGGGGTAAAAATCATAGCCCGTGAATGTATGGTGACTGAAACATCACTATGCCTTGGGAAAGCACTGAAGATAAGACTATGAATTACGGGAATATAATGTTAATGGGGACGAATTATGCGTGATTATGCTAAATTTTATATAACAAAAAAAGGAGAATGGGCTGCCAGAAACGGACACCCATGGGTATTTGGCGAAGAAATTACCAAAACGGAGGGGAACTATGAAAATGGCGATTTGGTAGACGTAGTTACGGCTAAGGGTAAATATCTCGGGACGGGGTTCGTTAATGACAGATCCAAAATACGGGTTAGAATCATATCGTCTAATGCCAATGATAAATTTGATGAAGAGTTCTGGAAACGGCGTCTGCGCTATGCCGTGGATTACCGCAGCACGGTAATGGAAAGTTCGGATTTTAAATGTTGCAGGCTGATTTTCGGCGAGGCTGACATGTTTCCCGGGCTTACGGTGGATAGATTTAATGACATTCTTGTTACCCAGACACTTTCCTTGGGGATTGAACTGCGCAAACAGATGATTTTTGAACTGCTCATAAAGATTTTGCGGGATATGGGGGAGGAAATAAGGGGTTTATATGAACGCAATGATGTAAAGATACGTGTCCTAGAGGGCATGAAAGAAAACAAAGGATTTTTTGTATCGCCTCTCCTGGAACAAGGCGGTCTGCCAGTTACGGAAATTTGCGAAAATGATATTCGCTATAAGGTAGATGTGGAAAACGGGCAGAAAACGGGATTTTTCCTGGACCAGAAGTATAACCGCCGAGCAATAGAAAAAATCGCAAAGGGCAGAAGGGTGCTGGACTGCTTTACCCACACGGGGTCATTTGCGCTTAATGCGGCAAAAGGCGGGGCACTTAACGTAACGGCGGTGGATATCAGCGCGGAAGCGGTGCGGATGGCTGAAGAAAATGCGGACTTAAATAATTACGGTGATATCATAAAAGTAATCAAAGCTGACGTTTTTGATTTCCTGACAGAGATGCTGGATAAAAAAAGTAGGGAGTATGATTTTATTATTTTAGATCCGCCGGCCTTTACTAAATCAGGTAGTACGGTAAAAAATGCGCTCCGGGGATACAAGGAAATTAATCTGAAAGCCATGAAACTTCTGCCAAGAGGAGGCTATCTGGCTACCTGCTCCTGTTCGCATTTTATGAAGGAAGAATTTTTTGCCACAATGCTGCAGGAAGCAGCGGGTGATGCTGGCGTTGCCTTAAGGCAGGTAGAGGCACGGCAGCAGGCTCCTGATCATCCCGTCTTATGCAATGTGCCTGAAACATATTATTTGAAATTTTATATTTTCCAGGTTGTCTGAAATGGATATGCATTGGTAAAGCATGGACATCTGGTAGATAAATATTTGCTGGAGGTAATTATGAAAGCCCTAACAGGAATCAGAATTCTGGATCTGTCAAGACTTCTGCCTGGACCATACTGCAGTATGGTGCTTGCCGATTTCGGGGCGGAAGTTATTAAAGTAGAAGAACCTGAAACAGGAGACTATTCCCGTACTTTCCCGCCATTTAAAAACGGTTTCGGCTACTGGCATTTGCAGTTGAACAGAAATAAAAAAAGCATTACCCTTGACTTGAAAAGTGAAACTGGCAGAAAAGCATTTCTGCGTTTGGTTAAAAAGTCGGATGTGGTCCTGGAAAGTTACCGCCCGGGTGTTTTAAAACGGTTAGGGATAGACTATGAAACGGCAAGCAAAATTAATCCTAAAATAGTATATTGCTCCATAACAGGCTATGGAAAAAAAGGGCCGCTGGTACATCAAGCCGATCATGACATAGGCTATTTGGGCCTAACGGGGGTGCTTTCCATGAGCGGGGAAAAAGACGGCAGGCCGGCAATACCGGGAGTACTTATGGCTGACATGAATGCCGCGCTTATGGCTGGAATGAGTATTTTAATGGCGGTCAGGTACGCAGAAAAGAGTGGCAGGGGGCAGGAAATAGATATTTCTCTCTATAATACTGCACTGACCCTTATGCCTGGTGCTGCAAGCCTGTATTTTGGCAGCGGCTTTGTAGCTGAGCGTGGGAATAACTGGCTGACTGGTGCTTATGCTAACTATAATATTTATGGAACAAAGGATGATTTATATCTGGCAGTAGGATGTCTGGAAAAGAAATTTTGGGTTAATTTATGCATTGCAATGCAGCGTGAGGATTTAATTAATGCCATAGATGATGAAAAAGGGCATGAGTACGTCAAATCTGAACTATCTGCCATTTTCAGGACCAGGACACAAAAGGAATGGACGGAACTCTTTAAAGGGAAGGATACCTGCGTAGAACCTGTACTTAATTTTAATGAAGCTCTGGAAGCGGAACAGACCGTCGCCAACGATATGGTACTGGACATCCAGGATGAGGACATAGGTGGGCATAAGCAGATAGGTTTTGCGATGAAATTTTCTGAAACGCCGGGGCGGATAGATAAGCGTGCGCCCAGGCTTGGTGAGGATACGGAAACGGTACTACGGGAGTTCGGATTCAGCAGTGAGGAAATCAGTCAGTTGTGGGTAAAATAGGAACCGAAAACTGCCGAAAACTGTCTGAATGACTTGGGAAAATATTATGAAGATAATGGATAAGGTGCAAGACATTTTAAAACCTTAAAGAAAAACCGCAGGCATAAAAACCTGCGGTAAATTTTTGCCATCTTATACTGATACGGGAACACCTCTGTCATTTGGGAGTATTGGAAATGTATTCTATTTCCTTTTCCATAATTAGCCCGGATTCCGGATTAACTGTCATGGAACATTTCACTTCTTTGTTGTGGAATTTAGTTTTATATACATAAAGTCCCTTTTCTTCTATAAGGTCCATTTTCTTAAAAACAGCTTCCGGATATTCCTGCTTAATAATTTTCTGGACGGCAAGGCTAGAAAGGACTATCTTGGAACTTCCTGAAGCATTTTTCATGTCCATATGAAATTTTCTGACGCCGCCGTTTCTATAAATTTCAACTTCATATTCAGTATTGGTGTCGTTATCATAAAATTTCACTTCATAGTAAGGGTTCTGCTTATGTGCGTCGTATTCAGTAGTAACATGAGCAATGCCTACAGGGACATATTTGGCGGCTATTTCGAAGGCCTGTTCTGCATTTACATCGCCAGCGGCAAAAACGATGGAGTTAAATGTGAGGATACAGAAAGCGGAAACTGCCATAATTTGCTTTTTCATAAATAAAATCTCTTTCCATTAATTGGTTGCTGTATTACCTGGCGGAATTTCTCCGACACTATTTAATATAACATGCGGACGATAGGAAAATTCACTCAGTGTTTTCACCGAACTTACACCACTTAGAACCAGCACGGTCATCAGGCCGCTTTCCATGCCGGCAACTATATCCGTATCCATGCGGTCACCGATCATGGCTGCTTCAGCGGAATGTACATTAAGTAACCTGAGACCGGTGCGCATCATGAGAGGATTTGGTTTACCCACATAGTAGGCATGTCTGCCTGTGGCAAGTTCAATAGGGGCTACCAAGGCGCGACAGGCAGGGATAATTCCGGTGTCGGAAGGACCCGTAAGGTCTGAATTTGTAGCTACAAGGCGGGCACCTGCATTAATCAGGCCCACGGCCTTTACAATGACATTGTAGTTATAGGAACTGGTTTCGCCGACAATGACATAGTCCGGATTCACATCGTTCATGGTAATTCCGGCATCATATAGTGCGTTGACCAGTCCTGGTGCACCTATGACATAAGCACTGCAGCCGGGAGACTGATGTTTCAGGAAACTGGCTGTAGCCAGTGCACTGGTATAAAAATGATGTTCATCAACATTAAGACCCATGCGGGCCAGTTTATCTCGCAGTTCTTTGGGACTGCGTTCGCTGGAATTTGTCAGGAACAGAAAACTTTTATTTTCCTTATACAGCCAGGCCACAAACTCTTTGGCGCCTGCCAACAAACGGTTGCCATGATAGATAACGCCGTCCATATCACATATAAATCCCTTTTTGCTGCGCATTTCCTGCAGCAGGTTATTATTTGTTTCCATTTTCACACCCTTTTCTTTGCTGTTGCTTAGGTTATCATAAAATATAAAAATTGGCAAGTTATCAGTTCAGGGGAAACAAAAAATTAATTATGTAGAAAGTAGCACAAATGCTTAATTTTTGCCTGGGCATAGTGAAATTAGTAAAACTATATGTTGACAGTACTATAAATAGGTGATAAAATACAAATTTGCATTTCTGGTGGATAAATGATACAATATTATTAGAATGGAGGGGAATGTTAAGGAGGATAAGCAATGTTTGTGGCAGGTGACCGGGTAGTGTATCCGCTGCACGGAGGCGCAATAGTAAAAAGCATTGAACAGCGCGAAAAAAATGGCATACTGACAGAGTATTTTATTTTACAAATGTTGTTTGAGAACATGACGGTTTCCATACCTGTTGAAAATGCAGGAAGATTGGGGCTTAGGTTAATTGTTGATGCAAAAAAACTTACAGAGGTAGCTAAAGTTTTGCGCGAAAAGCCTGATGTGCAGTCTGTTAAAAGCATTTCTTGGAACAGGCGGTTCCAGATGTATATGGAAAAGATCAAAAGCGGCAGTATTATAGAAGTCGCTCGTGTCTTTAAAATTCTGTCCAGTTTGGAAAAAGAAAAGAAAATTTCCGTAGGTGAGCGCAGATTATTGCATAATGCTAAACAAATCCTGCAAAGCGAAGTAATGCTGGTGAAGGACATTGACGCAGAGCAGGCTGATAATTGGCTGGGAAAATATTGTTAAAGAATTATTATAAAGGTAAATGAGGCAGAAAAAAGATGGCATAGAATTCTATGTCATCTTTTTTGTATACTAGCTATGGTACAGAGATATTTAATGATACATATTACTTGTTTTTTAGGGTGGTTAGAGGTATTATATACAATGGGATAGGTATGGGAAATTATATTTTTTATACCTAAATTTTATAAA